>CAZOHR010000021.1:1671-20420 GCA_964579045.1 uncultured Bacteroidales bacterium
TCCGACCCCGAAGGCGGTCGCACCTTAAGTCTTTATCCTGATGATGATCACAAATCTGACCGCGGTTAGTTGAAAAATTGCAATTGTTTTGATGTATTACAGCATGTCTCTCAAATAATAATGATTTCTTACTGTGATGATATGGATATATTTTTTGAAAAGCTAACTGTACGACCGCCTTCGGGGTCGAAGAGTTTGTTATGGCATTGAGATTATAAATGTATGACCCATTCTGGGTCAAAATGCGATTACTAATTTGATTATTAGCTTTTCAAAATACTTAATTTTGCTATAGACTTCAATTGTATATCCTATTGCTCCGGCCAACTTCGGACTTATAACTCCGCACTTCGGACTTTCAACTCCGAACTCCGAACTTTCAACTCCGAACTTCGAACTCCGCACTCCCCCTCCTCTCAAACCTCATCCCCACAAACATCACAATTGTTGCAACAATCGTTGCAGGAACAAATGCAATTTTTAAAATTCCGTTATCACCAGTAATAAATCCTACTGCAAATAATGCTGCGATAACGACAGTTCCGGCAATAATACTTGCAAAAGCTGCATTTCTGTATTTGTGAACATCTTTTTTAATCAAAGCAAGTAGAGTAACAGGAGTAAAAATGATATTAAGTGTTATTCCAGCAATAAATAGCTCTACAATATTTGGAAGATACAATGCCATAGCAAGGGATGCTGCTCCAAATATCAGAACTGCCCATCTCACTTTCTTAAAAGTATTTGCTTTTGATTCGGTACTGCTGTCTTTTACGGTAAAGTCTCTTACTGCTGTCATAGCGAGAATGTTGAGAAAACTATCTGCCGATGACATTAATGCAGCTAATAATCCAATAATAGCAAATCCCATAAAAAACTCATTGGTATTGTTTTCCAAAAATAGGTGTGTTGCATGATCTGGATTTATACCTGCCCCAAAATTAACTCGCAAAGCCATTCCGATTAGCGGAAAGATTATATAAAATGGCAACATTCCAAATCCACTAATAATACTGTTTCGCTTTGCAGTTTTTTCAGAATCTGCCGCCAATGTTCTTTGCCATATATCCATTCGTGTAAGTACCGAAGGACTTAAAAGCAGTGGTAACCCGATGAGGAAAATCCAGCCTTCGTGTGTGCCGTTAAGGAAATCTGCAGGGAGCTGTTTAAGCGTTTCAAAACCATTTGTTTCGTTCCACACTCCTGGGATTAAAATTGTAACAATCATCAAAATTATCACAATGAACTGAATAAAATCGGTTATAATTACACCTGATAAACCTGCAAAAGCCGTGTAAAAAATTACCACGACAAACGAAATTCCCGCAGCCCAAGCGTATCCTACATTAAACGCATAATGTAGCAAAGTCGCCATTCCAACAAACTGTGCCGCGGTAAGGAAAAAGAAAATCACTATGTTTATTCCGCTAATTAATCCCGGAAATAGGCGACCAAGTGTTTTATTTGTATTGTCTTTTAAAAAGCTTTTGTTAAGAAATTCGGCAAACGAATAAATTCCTCTTTCTACACCTATTCGTCTAATCTTTGCTGCAAAAAAGTACAGAATAAAAAAGCCTAAGACATAGGAGAGGCCTATAGCAATTGCTGCAAATCCAGAAGCATATCCCATGGCAATCAATCCCATCGAAACACCACCGCCAACAAATGTTGCAAGTGTGGTAAAAACTAAAGGTAAAAGTTTAGTGTTTCGACCATTGATTAAGTACTTTTCGTAATCTTTACTATTGATTGATTTTATAGTAAAAATCACCAATAGAATTGTGTAAATAGCTATCCAGAAAACAAACCAGTTCATAGTGTAATGTGTTTTGGTTGTAAAAATATAAAAAATGGTAATCATTTAGGTATTATATCAAAACTATAAGTCAATTTTATTAATTGTTATTTTTGTAATCGGTCCTTCGACACCCACTGGCTATTGCTTATGGCTGCTCAGGAACCTCATTAGGTAATCCGTAATCAGTTGGTTTATTCGCTATCGCTTATTGGAATTCCACTTTTGTTATAAAAAAGTATTATCTTAAGTTTACTGCAAATACCGATTACTGATTACAGCTTACCGATTAATAATTATGCCATAGACCTAAATAATTACGAAAAATGCACTAATTTCACATAATGTGTTTTCGGTTACTTAGCAAAATTCGTATTATTGGGCAACCCCAAAACGGTTTTTTCGTTGTAATTGAAAATTTAAAATGAAAGTAATTATATATTTGTTGGTAGTTTTATTATTTTCGTCTTGTGCAACCCTCACGACACGAAAGTGCTATAAAGTAAAGGTTTCAACTGATTTAGCAGGCTCAACGGCTCAGATTTTAGATAGCACATATTCTTTCCCAGCGGTCGTAAAACTACCTCGATCGAAGGATGATCTTCACATTAAATTGTCATCAGACAGCTTTTCAAAAGATTTTACAGTTAAAGCTTCTCCTAATCGAGCATTTTTGTATGGGAATCTGGTTTGGACTATTATAGCTCCTGCTGCGTATGGTATTGATTTTACAAATCAGAAAAGATTTTATTATGGTGAAAATATTTTTCTATCTGTTAATGACACTGCCACTTTAATTAGGCCTGAGATTTTACAAAACTATCGTGATTACTGGCTCGAAAGTTTTAATGTTAACAAAGGACAAATAACTTTGAATATTTCTGTTCCCTATTGTAATATCTTTAATTTGCAGCCATACGGAGAGAGTCGAAAGTTTAATACTGGTTTCTGGGGAATTTCGGCAGGAATTGATTATTTTTACAAAGCTGACAAATTCCTTTCCTTGACTGCAAGTAAGCAAACGGACTTTTTTCTTCCTTTTCTTGCACCAATAGATTTAAGTGGAACTTGGGAGTATATGGATTCAAAAAATATCAGACTTACCGATAATTTTCGTTTTAGGAGGTTTACTGCAGGTTATGGACTTAGTTTTTCGGAAAATATTTGGCAGTCTATTTATTACGATAGATGGGATTCTCCTCCGCCAATTCGCGATGATGTTACGAAAACTTCTTATTCTGTGGGTTTTACATTAGACTTTTATCACCAAATTACAGATTATTTTTTCGCTGGAATGCTTTATAATCCATCAATTGTGACTTTAGCTCCGAATACTAAAATTGAGTACCAACATTTGATTAGTTTGGATTTTAAGTGGAAAATTAGACTAAAAAAGTGATACATAAGTTTTTTAGGGCTGAATCAGTTGCTGACCCTTTTCTGCAAAAAAATATGGCTTCATGGCAAACTGAAAGATGAACTTGCTAATGGCAAACAAATGGATGAAATTTTGAGAATGATGATTCTTTTTCATCAAGCAAGAAAGTTAGTTCTTTAAAAACAAATACTGTTTTATGAATCATTTCTGATATTTTTGAAGCCTGTTTAATTGACTATTTACAGGTAATATAATGCAAAAGCTTTGCATTTTTGTTTATAAAATATTTGTATAATTTAGATGCGTTTGCCCTGACTTATTCCATATTCCAATCTCCTTAGTCAATAGGAATACAATCGGGAACGCCCAAATTATTTCACAAACCAACTATAACTTTTCAAAATCTTTGATAATTTTTAACAAATAATACGAATTCTATTTATAAAATATTCCAAAAATATTTTATAAATTAGAATCGTTAATGCCGATGCTACAAATAAATAGTGCAATTTGACAGTGTCAAAAATTGGACTCCTATATGTGCAATCGGTATAAAACCCTATTTGTTGATTGTTATTTGAGTTGCATTACAAGAAGTATTTATTAGGTTTTGTAATGATGATTTTATTTTTGCAGTTAGGGCATATTTATTTTTTTTGTTTAGATTTGTGACGAAAAAATGGTTAAGATTAAAGAATTGATTGTTTTTGAACGAATGCTAAGCTTGAGTTCAAAAATAAAATTTCAGGAAACATTAACTCACTAAAAACTAAAAATTATGTTTAAAACAAACGAGTATTTTGATGGCAAAGTAAAATCGGTAGCTTTTCAAACAGTTGATTGCCCTGCAACAATTGGTGTAATGGAAAAAGGTGAGTATGAGTTTGGCACTGCCGGCATAGAATATATGACAGTAACTTCGGGTAAGATGGATGTAATGATGCCTGGCGAGTCAACTTGGAAAACTTATAACGAATTTGAAACTTTTGTCGTAGAAAAGGATGTTAAATTTAGGGTAAGAGTTAATGCAGACACTTCTTATCGTTGCTTATACAAGTAAATAATTCACATTAGATAATATCTTTTCACAATGTGTGAGGAAAATTCATTGCAGTTTTTTGTTAGAGGCAGGGTTTGGATTGATGCCGGAGATATTCCTTTTCTTGGTCAGGGAAAAGTACAGTTATTGGAAAAAATTAAAGAATTGGGATCTTTACGTAAAGCTGCTGCAGAAATGAAAATGTCGTACCAGAAAGCATGGTTTAGTATTGATGAAATGAATAAAGCTGCATCCAAACCTTTAGTTATCCTTAAACATGGTGGTAAAGGTGGCGGAATAGCCGAAGTTACCGATATTGGCGATAAAGCAATTCAAATTTTTAAACAGTTACAGAACGATTTTGACGATTTTGTTCGTGAAAAATCGCACAATATTGAATTACTTTAAATCTTATTGCAGAGTAAAAAATTATTTTTATTTTTGTGGCGTTATTCATATTTATGAATAACGCTTTTTTAGTTTGACAGATAAGGCAAAATAGCATTGCTTAATTTGTAATTGAGAGGGTATTTTTATGACAGATTTAACAAAAACTAATAAAGGGATTTTTCAGGAAACAAATCAATTGTTAAAGTCGGCATATTCGAAGTATTTCAAAGATCTTAGCATTGATAGAATTGAGATAGGAGTGTTACTCACTGCTGTTAGATTGTCGAACGGATATTGCGGTGTTTCATCTTCATGTCTTGAATCTACAATAAACCTGAGTTCTAAACAGAAAAGGAGTTTTGGTGCATTTACCCCCGGAAATATTGCTGGACAAAATGTTATGGATTTGTTTGACTATCTTGATAACGAAGAGATTTTTAGTTCAGTAAAAATCGCCGTATTAAGTGCTCTGTCATCCTTTATTATTGATAAGTTAGGGTATAAAATACTGAGAGATACAGATCCTTTCGATTTATTAGATTTAAGTAGTAGTAAAAAAATTACCCTTGTTGGAGCATTTGATACTTATTTGCGAAGAATAGACGAATCGAAGCATATTGTAAATGTCTTAGAACTTGATAAAGATGCTTTGAAAGATGAGTACAAACATTTATTCGTTCCATCAATTAATGCATTTAAAGTTTTGCCAGAATCCGATATTATAATTATTACCGGGTTGACTTTAGTAAATAATACTCTCGACGATTTGCTTAAACTTATTCCTGAATCAAAACAAGTTGTGGTTGTTGGACCATCAATTGGGATATTACCCGATGTTTTATTCAAGCATAATGTTGGAATTATTGGTTCAACAATGATTACGGATTCCGAAAGAATGTTCAGAATTGTTGCTGAGGCCGGGACGGCCTATCATTTGTTCCACTATAATTGTGCACAGAAAATTTGTTTAATAAATGACCGAAGCAGTTAAAATAAATCAAAAATGGTTGAAAGCATCTGTTTTAGGTTGCTTGTGGGCTTCGTCAGAAATTCTTCTGGGAAGTTTTCTGCACAACTTAAGAATTCCTTTCAGCGGAAATATTTTAACAGCAATCGGTGTCGTTTTGCTTATTTCTGTTAGTTATATTTGGAACGAAAAAGGCTTATTCTGGCGTTCGGGATTGGTGTGCGCCTTGATGAAAGCGATTTCGCCCAGTGCAGTAATTTGGGGACCAATGATTGCTATTTTTTCAGAAGCATTATTGATGGAATTTTCGGTACGTGTTTTTGGTAGAAATTATTTCGGTTTTGCTGTCGCCGGTATGTTGGCAATGTCATGGAATCTGTTTCACAAAATAATTAATTTCATCATTTTTTATGGCTTCGATATTGTTAGATTATTTGAAAACATTACCATATACGCTTTAAAACAACTCGACATACAATCACAAAATGTATGGCTACCAATTTTATTTCTGTGGGGATTATATTTGATATTTGGGTTAATCGCTGCTTTTACAGGAGTTTATATTGGCAAAAAAGTAAAAAATAAACCATCAGAAATTGAAGGAATAAGCTTTAAAAAAGTGGCGGCAATTCAGGCTAAAAAAGGCACTATAAAATTTCCATACTCAATTTTTTGGCTTATCACAAATGTGGTTGGAATCATCGGTTTTTTGTTTCTGATAAATATGGCAAATTGGATTTATTGGACAGTTTTCGGAACAGCACTTTTGGTAACATGGGCAATCAGATACCACAAAGCACTAAAGACACTGCAAAAACCAAAATTTTGGATTAGTTTCGTTGTTATTACAATGCTGTCAAGTTATATTTTCTCAAAGTTTCAGAATTTTGATAAAGGAGTTTGGGATGGTTTATATATTGGTTTGCAAATGAATTTTCGTGCTGCTATAATGGTTATTGGTTTTACCGTTATTGGAAAAGAATTCAGTAATCCTCAGATAGGAAAGTTTCTGCAAAAAACTAATTTCAGACAATTATTTTTGTCCTTAGAGGTTGCGTTTGAAACTCTTCCATTTGTTATGGCAAATTTGCCAAGCTTTAAGGACTTTTTTAAGCAGCCGGTTTCGATTATTTACAAGATGATTTCGCAAGCTGAATTTTGGTTGGGAAAAATTACTGTAAGACTTGCTGACAAACCAATGATTTATATTATTACCGGGAGCAGTGGCGACGGTAAGACTTCTGTTTTGAAGGATTTGATTGATGCCTTGAAAACTAAAAATATTAAAGTTTCAGGTTTTATATCGCCTGCAGTAGTTGCCGATAATAAAAGAATAGGTTACGATTTGCTAGATTTGAGCAATGGTAAAAATACAGAACTATCGAGGGGTTATGAACTTCACGATTCTGTTAAAATTGGTAAATTTCATTTTTGTAAAATGGGCGTAGAATTTGGAAATAATGCTCTGCAATTAGATAATACCAAAGATTCACAGCTTATTTGTGTTGATGAGGTTGGCCCCTGGGAAATGGATGATAAAGGCTGGGCTTCGGGTTTAAACAATTTGCTCATGAATTCTAAAACTCCTATGATTTGGGTTGTTCGCCAATCTCTTGTTGATGAGGTTATCGAAAATTGGAATTTAAAGAAAAACAAAATATTTGATGTAAATAATACTAATAAAGAATTGCTTATTGATGAAGTAGTTCACGGTCTTTTAATCTAACAGAAATAAATGCTCATTTTTCATTAAAATGTTCGTTTATTTCGCTACATATTTTCTAAAAAACTGATTCTGTTTAACAGAGAATTAAGCTTCTTGTTGACAGAAATTGGGGATTTTATATTTTATTCTTATTTTTTTTTAATAAGAATGATAAATTTGGTTTTTGTAAGTTGCTGATATACAGCCAAATACGACAATTTTGATTTGTGAAGAAAAGTTTTTGCGCAAATCAAATATTTTTGCGTGTCTTCATGTCATTGTATTTTAATTTAATTATTTCTATTTTTGTTTCGGACTTGCAAATAATTGCATGTCGCTTTTTCAAAAATTTAGTTTGTATTAACAATAAATTATGTTTTTTGATTGAGCTGAAAGTAATTAAGCATGTAAAAATGTAATTTTATGCCAAAAGATCATGTCGCAGAAGCAGTAGAATTATTTTCATCGGGATTAAACTGTTGCCAGGCGGTATTATCGGTATTTAGTGAAGAACTTGGTATCGCAAACGAAACTGCATTAAAGACTGGTTTTCCATTTGGTGGCGGGATATGCGGATCAGGCAGAATTTGCGGCGCACTTACAGGAGCAATCATGGTTATTGGTCTAAAGTACGATACAACTGATAAATCAAATTATGATGTTAGAAATCTTTGTAAAGAAAATACAAACAGGCTTATTGAAGCCTTTGAACTCGCACATGGATCAGTTAACTGCAACGACCTTTTAGGTTTTGACATTAGCAATAAAGTTGATTCTGAAAGTAAAGTGAAATCACAGTATTTTAATAATATATGTCCAAAATTTCTTGAAACGGTGATTGTTTTTCTTGAAGAGGAATTATAAATGAATAAGTTTAGTAACCAAAATAAATTATAGGAGAGTTTTTTATGAATCTAAGAAAAATGTGGCTTAACATTAACGGGGCAAACCGCATGATTATTTGCAATCCTGAGAAGGATACATTAGCAGATGTGGTTCGTCGGATGGGTTTAACCGGAACCAAAGTTGGATGTAACAAAGGTGTTTGCGGATCGTGTTCCATAATACTGAATGGTAAATTAGTACGTTCATGTACAAAAAAGATTAAATCAGTTGACGAATACAGTGAAATTTTGACCATTGAAGGTATTGGTACTCCTGGCAATCTTCACCCGATACAGGTTGCATGGATTCAACTTGGCGCAGTGCAATGCGGTTTTTGTGTTCCTGGATTCATAGTCTCTACTTATGCTTTACTTTTAGAGAATAAAAATCCTACCCGTGAAGAAGTTCGCGATTGGTTCCAGAAACATCGCAACGTATGCCGTTGTACAGGATATGTACAGATTGTTGACGCTGTTATGGCTGCGGCTGCAGTTATGCGTGGCGAAAAAACTATTGAGGATATTACTTTTAAAAATCCTGAAGATGGTGAATATTATGGAAAAGCTGTTACACGGCCAACTGCACTTGCAAAAGTTTGCGGTTTAGCAGATTATGGCGACGATCAGGAATTAAAAATGCCTGCTGAAAGCCTTAAAGTTGTAATGGTTCAACCTAAACTTGCTCATCATGCAAAAATTTTGAAAATTGACACAACTGAAGCAGAAAAAATGCCTGGTGTTGTTAAGGTAATTACAGCAAAAGACATTCTTGCAGCAGGTGGAACAAATATTATGGCCGAAGGTCACTTCCACGAGCGCACAAAAATTATGGTTCCAAGTCGTAAAGTGCTTTGTGATGACAAAATTTACAGATATGGTGATGTTGTAGCTCTTGTTTGTGCTGACACAAAAGATCATGCCCGCGAAGCCGCTGCAAAAGTAAAAGTAGAAATTGAAAAACTACCTGAATACTTAAGTTATCTTGATGCTGCAATGCCTGACGCGATGAATATTCATGAAAATACTCCAAATATTTTTGCAATGCAGCCGGTTTTAAAAGGCGTTGGACTTTCAGAACCAGCAAAAGTTGCTGAGCTTATTGATAATTCTGAATATATTGCTGAAGGTAGTTTTTTCGCAACACGTGAGCCTCACTTATCTATTGAAGGTGATACAGTTCAATCATATTTCGACGAAGATGGAATGCTTGCTATTCAATGTAAATCTCAAGGTGTTTATTCTTCAATCGGTCGTATCGGAAATTCGGTAGGTATTCCAAAAGACAAAATCAGGATAATAATGAACCCAACTGGTGCAAGCTTTGGTTGGTCAACAAATGCAGGTGACTTGTGCCTCTCTGCTGCTGCCACAGTTATTACCAAAATGCCAGTCGCTTTATCAATGACTTACGAAGAACATCAGCATTTTAGCGGAAAACGTCGTCCTTGTCATTCAAACGGACGTGTTGCCTGCGATAAAAATGGTAAAATCACCGCTACCGAATTTGAATTTGGTATGGATCAGGGTTGCTACACTTTTGGTGGCGATGATATTATTACTAAACAGGTTCGTTTTGCTTTCTTCCCATATTATGTTCCAAATGTTGCCGGTATTTCGAGAATTGCTGCAACAAATCATAATTTCGGTACTGCCTACCGAAGTTATGGCTCGCCACAAGCATTTACAATGAGCGAAGCTCTTATGGATATGTTGGCCGAGAAAGCTGGTATTGACCCATTCGAATTTAGATGGAGAAATATTGCACGCGAAGGACAAACGAACCTTAACAGTTGCAAGTTCAGACTTTATCCGATGGAAGAAATGATGAACAAACTAAAACCATATTACGATAAGGCTGTTAAAGAAGCAAAAGAAAAGGACACTCCGGAAGTACGTCGCGGTGTTGGTATAGCATGGGGAGGTTTTAACGTTACCGAAGGTGCAACAGATCATGCTACAATTCATTTAGAATTAAATCCTGATGGAACATTTACAAAATATGACACATGGCAGGAACTTGGTCAGGGTGGCGATATAGGATCTCTTATGGTTACTCTCGAAGCTTTGAAACCTCTTGGAGTTACTCCGGAACAAATTAAACTGGTTCAGAGCGATACAAAAATATGCCCGGATAGTGGTATGTCAGCTGGTAGTCGCTCACATTATATGAACGGTCACGCTACTATTATTGCTGCTGATAAATTAATGAAAGCAATGAAAAAGGATGACGGCACGTACAGGTCTTACGACGAAATGGTTAAAGAAGGAATTCCTACCAGATACGAAGGTAAATATATGACCATTGTTACAGAAGGATTAAGCCGCCTCGATCCTAATACAGGAATTGGAGATCCGACACCTGCATTCACTTATGCTCTTAATATGGCCGAAGTAGAAGTTGATACAAAAACCGGTAAAACAACTGTAACCAGATTTATTTGCATTGCAGATGTTGGAAAAATTGGAAATATTGACGCTGTTAACGGTCAGGCTTATGGTGGAATTTCGCATAGTATCGGTTTTGCTTTGTCAGAAAATTATGAAGATGTAACAAAACATACAAATATTGCATCCAGTGGCGTTCCATATATCAAAGATATTCCTGATGAAATCAAAGTTATTTATAACGAAACTTATGACAAAACAGGTCCTTTTGGTTCATCCGGAGCATCAGAAGCATTTCAGGCATCTGGTCATGTTGCTGTTTTAAATGCTATTTATAACGCTTGTGGTGTTAGAGTTTTCGAAATGCCGGCAACAAAAGAAAAAGTTAAAGAAGGTTTGGATATTATAGCTGCAGGCGGAAAAATTATGCCTCCAAAAAAATACTACCTTGGAACTGATTTGTATGATGAACTTGAAGATATTTTAGCTAATCCGGTACCTTATGGTGGAATAGATTTCTTTAAACCTCTGGGATCTGCCGAAGGCGAAAGATTCTTTTAGAACTTAATTACATGGTGGAATCAAATAATGAATTTGTTTCTGAATGTTTACAAAACGAACGGGCATTTTGCACATCTGAATGCCCGTTCAGTCTTGATGTTCGCGATTTTATCGGCAAAATTCAGCAAAGCCGTTATAATGTTGCTTATAAAACATATCAGAATTCTGTAGGTTTTCCGGGAATTGTTACTGCTTTATGCGATGAGCCATGCAAGCTTGTTTGTCCAATGAAAAATGCAGGCGGAGCAATATCTTTAAAGCAATTAGAGATTGCCTCAATTAATTATGCCCGCAACACTGCACCCGATCAGTATAATATGCCAGTTAAAGACAAAAGAATTGCTATTGTCGGTGGTGGCATCAGTGGACTTGCTTGCGCTCTTAGGCTTACGACAAAGAAATATCAGGTTACTGTTTTTGAAAAGTCGGAAAAAATAGGTGGGCATCTTTACGAAATTTTACAGCCTGAAATTTTCATGGCTGATATTGATAAGCAGTTTACATACGAAACATATACGCTAAACCTAAACACCGAAGTCTCGGACTTAGACAGTTTGAATTACGACGCAATTTACATTGCAACCGGCAAAGGAGGAAATCTATTTGGCCTTTCACAGTCAGATATCGGTGCTTTTGCCAGTAATAAAGGTGGCGTTTTTATTGGTGGCTCGGTAACAGGTGCAGATACAATGCAGGCAATTGCACAGGGATTAAGTGCCACAGCAGCAATTGAGAGATATCTTAAAACTGGTTACATGAACCATCCAAAAGATTCTGAAGGAACTAAATTGATAAGAGAAGCTATCAGAATTGTTGAAGCAGATGAAATACTTCCTTCGAATGGGGTTTCGTATTCCAAAGAAGAATCGGCGGGTGAAGCAAATCGTTGTCTCAAGTGCGCTTGTGATGCGTGTGTTCATTATTCTCCTTTAATGAACTACTTTAAGAAATTTCCAAAACGCTTTGCCGACGAGGTTGAAGTAACAATTCGCCCTAGCACTCTTGATGGAAACGGAACAGTTTGTACTCGACTTATTTCTACTTGCAATCATTGTGGATTGTGTAAGGAAGTTTGTCCAAAAGATATTGATACTGGCGAATTCTTACGTGTTAGCATGCAGGCAATGCATAAAAAAGGAGCCATGCCCTGGGCATTTCACGAGTTCTATATGCGAGACATGGAGTTTTCAAATAATGAAGCTTCTCTGATAAAATCTGCCCCAGATTTTAACACAAACAAATATATGTTTTTTCCTGGTTGTCAGCTTGGAGCGTCAGATCCTCGTTATGTTAGCGAAACATATAAGTTGCTTGTAAGTAATTATCCCGATACTGCATTAATGATGAATTGTTGTGGAGCTCCAGCCGATTGGGCAGGCGATGTGGAAAATCATTCTTTAAATCTTGAAAAAATCAGATCGGAGTGGATTAATCTGGGAAAGCCCGTTGCAGTTTTCGCTTGTCCAACTTGCAAGCAAATGTTTAACCGGTTTTTGCCAGAAATCGAAGGTACATTTATTTATCAATTGATTAGCGATAAGATTAACTTTAGCAAAACTAATTTTGATTTCAAAACCGTTTCGGTATTCGACCCTTGCTCTACACGCAACGAACCAGAATTGCAAACTGAAATAAGAAACCTTGTTGTAAAAGCCGGATTCGAAATCGAGCCTTTACCAATGGAAGGACGACTTGCTGAATGCTGTAGTTATGGCGGCCATGTGGCGATTGCTTATCCTCCTTATGTTGATCATTTCGTTAAAAAAAGAATTGAACAGAATAATAATCCTTATATTACATATTGTTCAAATTGCAGGGATACATTTGCTTCTGCCGGAAAAATAACAGTACATATTTTGGATATTATTTTTAATTTTGAGGCACAGACAAATAAGACCCAAACAATTTCACAACGCAGGCAAAATCGTCTTAAATTAAAAGAGCAACTACTTAAGGAATTTTGGAAAGAGAATTATATTATGAAAAATCAGGAATTCGAAATTATTATATCGCCTGAATTAACAGCTAAACTTGATGCTAAATACATTTTAGAAACTGATATTCAAGCTGTAATTGAACACTGTGAAAATAGTGGCAGCAAACTTTTTGACCCCGAAAAGAGAAGCTACACCGGCTATCTTATGATTGGTAAAACAACATATTGGGCAGAATATAAAATTGCTGGAGAGAACAAGTTTGAACTTATAAATGCATACTCTCACCGAATGAAAATTGAGGAGATATAATATGAACGAAGAAAAGAAATTGATTTGCAATAAATGCAATAAAGAGCTCGAACTAATAAAAACAGATTTCACATATCTGGGATACAGTTTTTTTACAGATTTGCCGCGTTGTCCAGAGTGTGGAATGGTGTATATCTCCGAAGAACTTGTTAAGGGAAGAATCTCAGAAGTCGAGATGCAAATGGAAGATAAATAAATTCAATAATACGAAAATATTAAATTTATAAAAAAAATTAAACCTCGACAATGAACAGTGAAAGCAATTGCTGTGGAAATTCTAATAATACAAAATTAGTTGCGGACAGTACAAAGAAAATGCCTCAAAAATCGGGGTGTATGATTTGTGGTGAGGAACTGATTTATCATAAGACCGAAAAACCAGCAATTTGTTACTATTGTGGCGAAACTAAAATGTCTGACGCTAGCTGTAAAAATGAGCATTATGTTTGCGATAATTGCCATCAATCAAATGCTGTCGTTGTAATTAAAAATGTTTGCTATAGCAGCAAAGAAACTGATGCGGCTGTTTTAATGCAATTAATTAGGTCTCACTCTGCATTTGCTGTTCATGGACCAGAGCATCATTCTTTGGTGCCTGCTGTTATTATTACAGTTTTGCGAAATTTAGGAAAAAAAATATCCAACAAGCAAATTGATACAGCTATACATAGAGGTCAAACTATTTCTGGTGGATCTTGTGCATTTTTAGGTGTTTGTGGCGCTGCTACCGGTGTCGGAATAGCTTACTCGCTGCTTTTAGAAGCTAATCCTACCAATGCTGAGAATCGTCAAAAAGTGCAACAAGCAACTGCAATTGTGATGAGTGAGATAGCCTCATATAAAGCTGCTCGTTGTTGCCAGCGAGATTCATGGATTGCTCTGAAAGCATTTTCAAAAATTGCTAAAGAAAATCTAAATCTCGATTTTGAAGTTTCTAATATAACCTGCTCGCAACACAAACACAATAAAGAATGTATTTATAACAACTGTCCATTGTGGAAACATGAAAATATAAAGCAGGAAGTTTTATACAGTACCTGGAGTGTTTGCCCGATTTGTCTCAAACGGGTTCCTGCTCAACGAATAAAGAAAGGACAAGAAGTGTTTTTAAAAAAAACATGTGTTGACCATGGCGATTTTGAAACCATTGTTTGGCGTGGTTTTTCTGATATATGTGAATGGGTAGGAGATTCGGATGTTAGCTTGTCAGAAGCCCCTAATTGCCCTGATGCTTGCGGACTTTGCTCTGATCATAAGCAAAATACTTGTTGTGTTGTTTTAAATGTCACTGACAATTGCAATCTTAGTTGTAGCTTTTGTCTGGCAAATCAGTGTGGTGAAAATGCGGAACCAAGTCTTGAGGAGTTAGTGTCATCTCTTTCCAAAATTGTAGAGAAAAACAAAAGCCTTATACAGCTTAGTGGTGGCGAACCTACAACACGTAATGATCTTCCTTTGATTGTGAAAGCTGCTAAATATGCTGGTGCAAAATATGTACAGCTTAATTCCAATGGGATACGTTTAGGCGAAGATTTGCAGTATGTTAAACAACTTGCAGATGCTGGTTTGTCATTCGTTTTTATGCAATTCGACGGTACTGAAGATGATATTTACAAATCTTTACGTGGAAAATCTCTGCTAAAAATAAAGCTTCAAGCAATTGAAAACTGTGCTGCATTTAACATTGGAGTAACTTTAGTGCCGACTTTGGTCCGTGGTATAAATTTACATAATGTCGGAGAAATCCTCAGATTTGCAATCTCTGCTTCTCCCAAAGTCCGTGGGGTTCATTTTCAGCCAGCAACATATACTGGTCGTGTTCCCGAAACGCCTGCAAACGAATCACGAATAACTCTCGACGAATTACTGCATGAGCTTGTTTTGCAATCTGACGGGCTGATAAAATTGGAAAATTTGCTACCTTCAGCCTGCGACCATCCATTATGCGGATTTCATGGTGATTTTATAGTAACCGAAAGTGGGTTGCTGCCATTACTTAATTCAGCAAATAAAGAAAAAAAATGCTGCTGTGATTCTTCACCAGCAGAATTGAATCGAAATTTTGTAGGTCGTAGATGGCAAAGACCGGTTACTGAAATTACTGCAAAAACTTCTGCTATAGATGACATCCACGACATGGAATACTTTTTACAAAGGTCTAAATCGCATGGCTTCACTGTTACATCCATGGCTTTTCAAGATGCTGGAAATCTGGATTTTTCGCGATTGCAGAAATGCAGTCTTCATGTTTATGATAAAGGAAAAATTGTTCCGTTTTGTTCACATTTCTTAACAGCATGGAAACAATGAATAGTCCAAATTGTAATATTAACCGTCCGGGCGGGTTTTTAATTACCGACAAAGCAATTGAATTTTGTTCTTTAAATAAAGATTCGAAAATTATTGATATTGGATGCGGACATGGAGCCACAGTAGATCACTTAATTAGTAATTATGGATTTAGTGCTGTGGGAATTGACATAAGCGAAAAAAGATCTGGAAGTTCATTTTTTGTTAATTCTGCAGAAAATATTCCGTTTGCTGAGTCGTGTTTTGATGCCGTTATTATGGAATGTAGCTTTTCCCTCACAGAAAATCAGGATAAAGTATTGGCCGAGTGTTTACGTGTTTTGAAACCCAAGGGTTATTTGATTATTTCCGATATGTATGCACTTGGAACGCCTGCCAGATTACAATCTAGCTTAGGACTAATTGATTCAAAGGAGAATATTTTTAGCATTCTTTTTAAAAATGGGTTTACAATAAATCTTTTCGAAGATTTCTCAGATCAACTTAGAGCAATGTGGGGGCAAATGATTTTCGATAAAGGGGCGACTGCTTTTTACTGCGAAATTGGAGCATCTCCCGAAAAAATGAAACTCATTAAATGTGGTTATTTTTTGCTAATTGCCACAAAGAAAAATGTGAATTTATGAAAATGTCTCCGGTAAGTGATTGGATAGCCTGTCGCACTGGGCTTTCTGGAAATCTAAATCCGGAAACTTTACATAATTGGCAAATGCAAAAACTTAATGAGATAGTTCAATATGCGAACAATAATTGCAAGTTTTATAAAAACAAATTAAAAACTACAGAAGATATTAATGATTTGCCATTTACATACCCTTCTGATATCGCAAATGATCCGTTCGCATTTCTTGCAATACCTCAAAATCAGGTTGCCAGAGTGACTACATTAGCCAATTCAGGCACAACGACTTTGCGAAAACGCATTTTCTTTTCAGAAACAGACCTTGAACTAACGAAAGATTTTTTTTCTGTTGGTTTAAGTACAATGTTTAATAAAAATGATCATGTGTCAATTCTAATATCAAACAGAACAGAGAATAGTCTAGGCAGTCTTATTAGCGAGAGTCTTTCCCGAATCGGTATAAGTTCACATATACCTGGACTTTTAAATTCGGCAAAAGAAGCGATAGAAAAAACAAAAAATTCGAATTGTTTAATCGGAATGCCAGCCGAAATACTTTACATGAGCACATTGAATCCTGAGTATAGGCCAAAATCGGTTCTGTTAACTGCTGATTATATACCCGATAGCATTGTTGAACGCATTAAAAACACTTGGCAGTGTAAAGTCTATTCGCATTACGGGCACACTGAATTTGGTTACGGACTTGCTGTTGATTGCGATATGCACAAAGGCTTTCATTTAAGACATGCTGATTTTGTAATTGAGATTATAGATACTGAAACTGGAAAAGCTTGTAAAAACGGTGGAATTGGTGAAATTGTTGTTTCGTCTCTTTACCTTGGAGCAATGCCACTTATCAGATATCGAACCGGCAATTTGTCGAGTTTAATAAATACTCCATGCGCTTGTGGATGCAGTTTGCCGCGACTTGGAAAAATTGAGGGGCGAATAGAAAGTAACATTTCAATTGGCGACCAAGTAATTAGTATTCATCAACTGGACGAATTGATTTTTACCAATTCTAATGTGCGTGGATTTAATGCTTCTCTCAATATTGATAAGGGAATTTTTACATTAATTCTTAATATTGATTCCGACCTTACTATTGACAAATTTAAACTCAAATCAAAATTGCCTGCGCAATTGTTAACAGTAATAAACTATTGTAATGCTGATCCATTTTTGCGCCGCGAAAAAAGGAGGATTCATTCCATTAAGGCTGGAAATTTCATTTAAATTTGTAAATAATGATTAAGCAACAAAAACACAAATGGAAACAAAATTTTCAGCAATAATATTATCATCAGGCTTGTCGGAAAGGATGGGGATATCTAAACCATTGTTAAAATGGGACGAGGAAACCACATTTTTGCAAAAAATAGTTGAAGAATATTCAAAAGCCGGGTGTTCCGAAATTTTTTGTACAGTAAATAAAGTAAATGAAACATTTTGCAAGCAATTGGATTTTCCGTGCGAAGTAAAATTTATTTTAAATGAATATCCGGAAATTGGGCGATTTTACTCTATTCGCTTGGCATCGCAATTTGCGAAAGAAAGCGAATTTTGTTTTATTCAGAATATTGATAATCCATTTGTCCGTTTTGAAATAATTAAAAAACTTTATGAAAATAGAAATTCCCAATCATGGTGTTCGCCAGTTTATCAGAATAATGGAGGGCATCCGGTTCTTTTATCTAAAACTATTTTCGAAAAAATTTCAGAGATTAGCGAAAACGATTTTACTCTTCACGATATTTTAAGTCAGTTTGCACGTAAAAATGTTGAAATAAATTCTGATACAATTTTGCGTAATATTAATACTCCAGAGGAATATCAGGAGTATTTCGGCAGTTTATTCTGATCGTGAACAAAGCCTTACGGCTGTTTATATGACATTTTGATATGTCACAAAATTGTTTATTATTGTAATTACTTGAATGTTAAAAAATGAAAGAAACTAACGAAGTACATGCCGAAATCATCGTTGAGGGAAAGATTTGGTTCAGAAAGGGTGATGATACTTATTTAGGACTTGGTAAAATCGAATTGTTAGAAAAAATAAAGGAATGTGGCACAATGAGTAAAGCTGCCGAGGCAATGAAGATTTCGTACCGGCAAGCATTTAAGCATATTAAAAAGATAAATAGCCTTTCCGATAAGCCTTTGGTAATACTCAAGCATGGTGGAAAGGGTGGCGGAGGTTCTTCTCAAATAACAGAGGCTGGCGAAAAAGCAATAATTACATTCAGAAAATTTCAGAATGATTTTATGAAATTTTTGCAAGATAAGACAAACGAATTGGGATTATAGAATTGAGATTTACTTCAGATTTATATGTGTTTGATATTGTACGAATTATTTGAGTATCTTTTGCCGAATACTAATAATAATCTAATTAAGAAAATATATAAATTGACAAATGGTCGCATTAGGAATTTACTAAAGCAATTCCTTACTTTCCCCA
>CAZOHR010000022.1:0-20235 GCA_964579045.1 uncultured Bacteroidales bacterium
ATGTGTGAAGCAGTTTTCCGGTTTCTCTTTCCCAGATTTTAGCTGTATTATCAGCGGCTCCGGTTACAATAAATTTTCCGTCGGGACTAAAATTTGCAGTTAGAATTCCTGATGTATGTCCTGCAGGTAAAACTAGACTAGGCGTGTTCTGGCATAAAATTGCCTGAGACGTTAAAAAACTTAGCAGAAATAATAATAATATGTTTTTCATAAGAAGCTTATTTTGCAAAATCTCTTGTAGAAGTTTTGAGTCATCCAAATTTCTCCCATAATTGATTAGTTATTGCAAATATAACTAAAAATGGACAATAGTTAAACCGATAATTATTGTTTTCTAATTGCGTTACACGAAAAAACTCAAATTTCGAAAACCCAGAACATTAATTATTTAATAAAATTCAAATTGTGAATCAGGGCTATTTCCCAAATATTATGAGAGATGCAATTAATTAAAGTAAAGTGGCTTAAATAATTATATAATATCCTTAAAAATGTGTTTGGTGATTTATGTAAAATTATATTATGGGAGTTTTAAGTTATATCAAATACAATCTTTTAGTTCGAGTAAGCTATAACTTTATTCCCGAAAGTTAATAGTTCGCAATGATAACATTTATGTACAGTATTTTTTGTTTTCGGTCTGATAATAATTATTGGATTGAAATTTTAATTGTATAAAATGATTAAGCATGGCGAATACTTATTAGCCCAAAATCGCAACAAAACTAAAAAGTGGAATCATGGAAAAGACTACTTATTATTTGGAAACAATGCCTGGGGTTTTATCGAGGGCAATTCATCGTTTAAATAATTCAATGCTGAAGAAACTAGTTCTTAGTTTCGTAATCGTATTGGCATTATCGCAAATCAACAGCTTAAAATCGCAAGTGGCGACTCTTTATGGAAGTGGAAATACAACTATCTGTAAGGGAGCTAACACAAGCATAGCTGTAGAAATTACTGCATCGGTTGGACCATACACCGTAATTTATTCGGATGGAACCAATAATTTTACCGTTGCTGATTATGAAAGTGACGAAACAAGTGATGATCCTATTCCAGTTTCGCCTTTGGTAACAACGACATATTCGTTGGTAAGTGTGCGAGATACGTACGGGACCTTGCTAACTCCAATTAGTTCGGCCACAGTTGTTATAACTGTAAATCCAGTGCCAATTGATATAGTTGTAACGCTAGATCCAGAGGCTCCGATTTGTCCAAGTATAGATTTTGATATTACAGCAACATCTACTTACGGCAATACTTATGAAGTATGGAATGGCGCTGGAACTGTTAATCTCGGTTCAACACCTTATACAACTTCGATTTCTGTATCAACAGATTATATTTTAAAGGCAATTACATCTCAGGGCTGTACTTCAGTTAAAGCATTTACCGCTGTGATTGATAATATTAAGCCAGATATTACTTGTCCGTCAAATCAAACAATAAATATGACTGCTGGTGTTTGTACTGCTGTTTTGCCAGATTATTCATCCTTAGTTAGTGTTTCCGATAATTGTACTGCTGAAGGGTCTATAGTAATAACCCAAACTCCGTCTTCGGGAACTGTTTTAAGCGGTGGGCATAATTCAACTCAAACGGTAACCATGAGAGCCACTGATGAAAAAGGTAATTTTCGTGAGTGCAGTTTTACTGTAACAGTTATTGACAATGAAAAGCCAGTTTTAAGTGGGTGTCCTTCAAATATTACTCAGGATACCGATGAAGGAGAAGCTGGAGCTGATGTAACTTGGATAGAACCAACTGCAACAGATAATTGTACTGTTTCTGGAAGTTTAACTTGGACAAAGTCACACACCCCGGGTTCATTTTTTAATGTTGGTACTACAACTGTTACTTACACAGCAACCGATGCTGCTGGAAATATAAGTTTGCAATGTAGTTTTACTGTAACAATTTCTGACAATGAGTTTCCAGAGATTACTTGCCCTACAAATATAAATGTGAATAATGATTCAGGCGATTGTGGAGCAATTGTTACTTATACAGCACCTGTAGGAACTGACAATTTCCCTGGTGCGTCAACTTCGCAAATTGCAGGATTAGCTTCTGGCTCAGAATTCCCTGTAGGTATTACAACAAATACTTATAGAGTAACTGATGCTTTTGGAAATCATACCGACTGTAGTTTTACAGTTACGGTTACAGATAATGAATTTCCACAGATTACCTGTAATGCGAATATTAATGTAAATACTGATGCAGGAGTATGCACGGCAGTTGTTAGCTATTCTGCACCTGTTGGAACAGACAATTGCCTAGGAGCATCAACCATTCAAACAGCTGGATTAGCTTCTGGTTCAGAATTTCCATTAGGTGTTACCACAAATACATTTATGGTAACAGATGCTTATGGAAAAACCGCTTCATGTAGTTTTACCGTAACTGTATTGGATAATATTAATCCTCAAATCTCTTGTCCTGGAAATATTTCTCAGTCTGCAGAGGCCGGAGAGTGCACGACAATAGTTACTTTTACAGCACCAACCGGAACAGATAATTGTTCGGGTGCTTCAACATCTCAAATTGCTGGTCTTGCATCTGGATCTGCATTTCCTGTTGGTATCACAACCAATACTTTCAGAGTTACCGACGGAAGTGGAAATACAGCTCAGTGTAGTTTTACAGTCACTGTTACTGATGATGAGATTCCAGTTTTGTCAAATTGCCCGAGCAACATTGTTAGTTCTAACGATAACAACAATTGTTCTGCAGTTGTTACATGGCTTGAGCCAACTGCAACTGACAATTGTACTACTGAAGGCAATTTTACTTGGGTGAAATCTCATTTGCCTGGTAGTACATTTAACATCGGTACAACAACTGTTACTTATACTGCAGAGGACGAATCGGGAAATGTGTCAGCAACTTGTTCATTTGATGTAACTGTTAATGATGACCAGAATCCTTCAATTTTAAATTGTCCTGCAAATATTACCAGATCTAATACTTTAAATCAATGTCAGTCTGTTGCAACATGGACAGAACCTAGCGCACTTGATAATTGTACATCATCGGGAAATATAGTGTGGACAAAATCTCATTTGTCTGGCTCGGTTTTTCCAGTAGGAACAACAACAGTAACATATGAAGCAGAAGACGAAGCTGGTAATTCAAGCACTTGCAGTTTTACTATAACGGTTTTAGATAATCAAAAACCGGTTATCAGTAACTGTCCATCAAATATTTCTCAATCTAGTGATCCTGGAGTATGTACTGCGCTTGTTACATGGACAGAGCCTTCTGCAACTGATAATTGCACAGCTTCTGGAAGCCTTGTTTGGAATAAATCGCATTTGCCGGGTTCTGAATTTGATTCTGGGACAACAACTGTTACTTATACAGCTCAGGACCAAGCTGGAAATATTTCAAATTCTTGCACTTTTAATGTAACTGTGGCCGACGCTGTTGCACCTGTTGCAATATGTAAAAATATCAATGCATATTTAAACGATGATGGCGAAATTTCAATTGCAGCAGAAGATATTGATAACGGGTCTTCGGATAATTGTAATTTAAGTAGTATTTCAATTAGTAAAACACTTTTTGATTGTGGCGATTTGGGTGCAAATACAGTTGTACTTACAGCAACAGATGCATTAAATAACACTGCAACTTGCAATTCAACAGTTACTATACTTGATACAGTTTCTCCAGTCCTTGTTGAAAAACCAACACCAGCAATTAAGTATGTTGATAATGGAACATGCGCATATTTGGTTAAAAATGTGGAATTTAATCCTGATTATACTGATAATTGCGAGGTCACTAAATTAACTTATACAATTAATGGCGGCGCAGAAACAGGTACAGACGAAACAACATCTCTCGCAGGTGTGAGTTTAAGCGTTGGAACTTATAATTTTGTTTGGCTTGCTTATGATCAGAGTGGAAACACTTCTGATACATGGGAATTTACTGTCAATGTGGTGGATAATCAAGCTCCAGTAATAAGTACAATTGCAAACAAATTCAGAAATACAAATAACGCATGTACTTATGTTGTTGATGGAAATGAATTTGATGTAACTATTTCTGACAATTGCGGTTCAGGTACATTAGTGGTATCATATAAAATAAACTCTGGCTCGGTAATCAGCTCTTCAACATTAAATGGCGTTGTTTTACCTACTGGGATGAATACAATAACTTGGTATGCAACCGATGGAACCAACAATAGCTCAAGAAGTTTTGTTGTAAGTGTTACTGATGCTGAGGCTCCAGTAATTTCCGAAATTACTGATATTACGGTTAACTCATCTACAAACTGTCAGGCCGTTGTTACTTGGTCAACTCCATCAGTAACTGATAACTGTACAGCTTCGCCAACACTAACACGAATTATTGGTCCAGCAAGTGGAAGCACTTTCAATCTTGGTACAACCTTAATAAAATACAAAGCAGTTGATGCTAAAGGAAATATTTCTTATATGGATTTTAATGTAATTGTCCAAAATAATAATCCTCCTTCGATTAGCTGTCCGTCAGGAAGCCCTTTTTCAAGAACAGCGCCAGAAGGTTCGTGTTATTATTCTGTTTCAGGTGCTGAATTTAATCCAACAGCATCTTCGGGTTGTAATGTAGTATTATCAAATAGCTATGATGGCACTAATACATTAACTGGCAAACAGATAGTAGGAGGTACACATACAATTGTTTGGACAGCAACGGATGCCTCCTCGGCTACTGCAACATGTTCAATAGTTGTTGATGTTGAGTCGGATCAGGATATGTCATTCGATGTTCCAGTTGGACATTTTGATAAATATACCGACGGCGGCCAATGTTACTTTACCGTTCCAGGTAATTTATTTGATGCAACAAATCTTCCTGATGCATGTGCTGGTTCAACTATAACTGCTAGCGGTAAAATTACTCAAGGAGCAACAACTATTTATGAAGGTTTTACTTCATTGTCAGGTTATCACCTTGCAAAAGGATTAAATTATTCTATCGTTTGGACAATTACAGATGGCGCAAGTATGCATATTAGTTCAGTGCCATTTACTGTTTCTGTTTTAGACAATCAGGCACCAGTTTTTGTTTGTTCTGGTAATATTAATAAATACACAGATTCAGGAGAGGCATTTTATGAAGTAAATGGAACTGAATTTGACCCAACAGCTATCACAGATAATTGCGACAATAGTTTTGATGTGTCTTATACTATAAATGGTACTCCAGGAGTTGGAAGTTCAATGTCTGGAGTCCAATTATTAACTGGTGAACATAATATAATGTGGACGGTAGAAGACTTGTCGGGTAATTCCACAAATTGTATCTATAAGATTACAGTTGATGACAATGAAGCTCCTGTAATATCAAGCATTTCAAATGCAACGGAATCAACATCAGCAGGCACTTGCTATTATACAGCCACTGGCGGAGAATTTAATCCTTCTTATGATGATAATGTAGGAGTCGTTGAAATATTAAACTTAGTAAACAACTCATCAACTCTCGATGGATATGAATTTCCTGTTGGATCAACAACTGTTACATGGAGTGCAAAAGATGCTGCTGGAAATGTTTCTACAATGAGTTTTATTGTAACTGTTAGCGATAACGAAGATCCTACATTTAATCTTCCCGCAACTGCAACAAGATATGCAAATAGTAGTTGTTATTACCGTGTAGTTGGCAATGAGTTTAATCCTTCGAGTATTAATGATAACTGCACATCAGTACACTTTAATGTTACGAATAACTACAATTCTTATCAAAGTCTTGCCTATGAAGATCTTCCTTTGGGTACTACTTCGGTTACATGGACAGTAACAGATTTGCTCGGGAATAGCACTTCTCATGTTATTGCAATCACAGTACTTGATACAATTGATCCAGTCGTTTATTGCCCATCTGATATTTATGTGAGATTAAATGACAGTGGTCAGTCTTATTATACTGTTGTTGGAAATGAATTCCGCCCATATACTTATGATAATTGCTCTCTAAGTTCGATGATTAATAACAATAACGGATTGAATACTCTAAACGGAGTTCAATTGCCAGAGGGTGAAAATGTTATAAACTGGACAGCTACTGATGCTAGCGGAAATACTACTGTTTGTGCAGTTACTGTATATGTTACCGAAACTCTGCATCCACAAATTACATGCTTAGCAAATCAATACAAAGAAACTGATGATGGAGAATGTTATTATACGATTACCGGCAATGAGTTTGCCCCATCTGTATTGTATGGGTCTCCTGTTATTACATATAGTTTGGATTGGAATTCTTTTGTTTCTAGTTTAGATGGTGAAATCTTAGCCACTGGATATCATTATGTTCGTGTAAAAGCAACAGTTACTATCGCGGGAACTGATTATTCTTCATATTGCGGATTCTATGTATTTGTTTATGATAATGAAGATCCAGAAATCACTCCGCTTTCAAATATTACGGTTAATGGAAATACGGGATGTTGGGCAACTGTTTCAAATTTGGGAACACTTGTCGCGACAGATAACTGTACTTCATCTGGGGATTTAGAAATTTATAATAATCAAGAAGATAATTTATATTATGTTGGAACTACATCTGTAACGTGGACAGTAATAGACGAAGCTGGAAATACTGCTACTTATGTGCAATCAGTCACTGTTGAGGATGTTAGTGCTCCTTCTATTTCATGTTTGCCAGCAAATATATATGTCGAGGCAAACGACCCATCGGGTACATATTATATCTCAACATCTAATGAATTCGATCCGACGATGTATGAGCATTGTTCAAATCCTACTGTTTACACTCATGATTTTTCGGGCGCCTCTAGTACAACAACTTTAGCAGGCGAAAGCTTCCCAGTTGGCGCTACAACAATAACATGGACCGCAACAGATTCTGAAGGCAACGTAAGTTCTTGTACATTTACAATTAATGTGCAAAGTACTGCGGCTCCTCACATTTCGTGTAATGGCCCAAAATGGAGAGTAACCGATCCTGGCGAATGTAGCTATATGGTGAATGGCGCAGAATTCGATGTGTCAACAACCACTAGCGGAGCCACTTTAAGTCACAATAAACCTGGAGCTCCTTATACAACTACTCTCGATGATGCCGAATTTACAGTTGGGACAAATACAGTTGTTTGGACAGCTACTGACGGTTCATATACGTCAACTTGTAGTTTCAATGTTTATGTTTATGATAATCAGGATCCTGTTGTTGTTTGTCCAAATGATACAACTGTAACAATGGATGCTGGATCTTGCGAACGTTTATACAGTACTCTATCGTTAAATCCTCCTACAGCATTAGACAATTGTACTGCTACTCTAAATTATTATAATAATGCTCCTTCAGTATTTGAAAAAGGCACAACAGTTGTTCGCTGGACTGTTTCAGATGAAAGAGGAAATATCGTATATTGTTATCAGGATGTAACTGTTATTGATGATATTGATCCTGTAATAACATGTCCGACAGAAACTTATTACAGAGAATTTGACAATTCTTCGGTTACTTATTATACTGCAATTGGAAACGAAATGAAACCTGCAGTAAGCGATAATTGCACTTTAACTTCTTATTTAAATAATAAAAATGGCGGTGATTGGCTTAATGGATCCACTTTTAACGCTGGAACTCATGAGGTAGTTTGGACAGCAACAGATAATTCGTCGAATACCGAAACTTGCACAATAAATCTTGTTGTAGTACAATCTTTTGAACCTTTACTAGAATGTGTTGATAGTGATATCAGATATACAGATTTAGGGGAATGTACATACACAGTAGTAGGAGATGAGTTTGATGCGGAGAATATCTCTATGGTAGAACATCCTACATTTGAAATGACTCATAATTACTCTTCTGCTCCATCGAATACAAGTCTTGAAGGTGCCGAATTTGCGCAAGGTGTTCATACTGTAACATGGACAGGAACACAAACTATTAACGGAGTTTTATACACATCAACATGTAGTTTCCAAATAACAGTTTTTGATAATCAAAGTCCTGTTATTACAACAGCCCCATTAGCACTTAACTTTACAGTTGACGCCGGAACATGCAGCAAATATTATGAATTAACAGATGTTTTAGCTACGGATAATTGCCCTGGTTTAGTTATTACAAATAATGCTCCTACAGATCACTATTTTCCACGTGGTTTAACAGTCGTTAGATGGTATGTTACTGATGCTGACGGAAATGTTACAACTGTTAACCAAAATGTTACAGTAACCGACAATGAATCTCCTGTAATAAGCAATTGTCCATCAAATCCTTCTGTTGTTTATGCTACGGGTTCAAATTGTCAAGCTCGAGTAACTTGGACAGCTCCATCAGCATTTGATGTTTGTTCAGGACTAAAAACTTTCTCGACAAACAAACAATCTGGATCTTTATTTAATATTGGCAATACTGTAGTAACCTATACTGCTACTGATTGGGCTGGAAATGTTTCTACTTGTAGCTTTACTGTAACTGTTGCAGATGCAAATCCACAAATAACTTGTATTGATGATACAATTAGAAGTACTAATCCTGGATTATGCTCATATCAGGTAATGGGCAACGAATTTGATCCTTCAAATTTTAATGATAATTGTAGTGTGTCTTCGGTTCAATATAGTTTCTTTGATGGAACATCTACTGTAACTGGTCTAAATTCTTTGTCAGGTGTAGTAATTCCAAAAAATGAAACAAACGGAATAACAACAATTACATGGACAATTACCGATAACAATGCGCATACATCAACTTGTAGTTTTGATGTTACCATTGTAGATGATGAGAATCCAGTTATTAATGTGCCTGCTGATCAAACACGTCAAACAGATTTAAACCAAAATTTCTATACTACATCTGGCACAGAGTTCGATATTTTAATTAGTAATGACAATTGTGGAGTAGAAACTTATTACTTAAATGGAGTAGAAACAACCGACTTAAGTCTTGATGATCAAACTTATTCTATTGGTGACCATACAATCACTTGGATGATTGAAGATGGGGCTGGGAATCAAAGTTCTGGTAGTTTTATCCTTACTGTTGAAGATAATGAAGCTCCTAGGTTATTAACTGCCGAATCAGCAGATAGTGTTCCAAACAATGTGGGAGTTTGTGGTGCAAATGTAAATTATATTGAGCCAATTTTTATTGATAACGTTACTTCTCAAGGCAATCTTGTAATAACTGTTGTGCCCGAAACTGCAGAATCTGGAGATTATTTTGAACTTGGAACAACTTCAGTTATGTATGTTGTTGAAGATGAAGAGGGTAACTTCTTTAATTATTACTTCAATGTTACTGTTTATGATGATGAAGATCCAACAATTGCATGTCCAACTGGGTCTCCATTCGAAAGAGAAACAGATATTGGATTTGATACTTACACAACTTTAGGAACCGAATTCGACCCAACATCATTTGCAGATAATTGTACGGCAACATTATCCAATGATTATAATGGCCTAACAAGTTTGAGTGGCTCTGAATTCCCGATGGGAACAACTGTGGTTACTTGGACTGTTACTGATGGAAACAATAATTCTACAACCTGTAGTATTAATGTTGTAATTGCTGACACTTTTGTACCTGAGATATCTTCATGTCCAGAGGATTCTATCGATGGAATTGCTGATTTTGCCGAGTGCTTTATGACTGTTAGCGGTTCTCAGTACGATCCTTATGGCCTTACAGATAATGATCAACTATCGAGATTGACATATTCGTTAAACGGAGCTACAGAAATTGGTACAGATCTTACGACTTCTCTTGCAGGTGTCGAAATACCAGTTGGAACAACTACTGTAGTGTGGAAATTGTATGATATTAGCGATAATTTCACATCTTGCACTTCTGTTTTTGAAATTACAGATGATCAGGATCCTGAAATTGCGTGCTCAGGAAACAAAACAAGAAATACTGATTTGGGTCAGATTTATTATACGGTTTTGGCAGGCGATAACTTTAATCCTACTGTAACTGATAATTGTGGTATTGCTTTGATTACATATTCAGTGAACTCGGGTGCACCGTTTGGTACAGACGAAAATACAAGTTTAACTGGATATCAGCTTCCAATAGGTGTAAATACTATTGCATGGAATGTTGTAGATGATAATGGAAACCAGGTTTCATGTTCATTTAATGTTACAGTTGAGGATAATGAAAATCCTTCTGCTATTTGCAATGCAATTAGTGTTCAATTAAATGCTGCTGGTTCATATTCTCTAACTTCAACTGATATTAACAATATTGGAGCAGGTTCAAGTGACGAATTTGGAATTGCAACTATGACCGTTAGTCCTTCAACTTTTAATTGTAATCAGGTTGGCGCAAATAACGTGACTTTGACAGTTACAGATAATTATGCTAATGTAAGTACTTGTTCGGCAGTTGTTACTGTGGTTGATAATACTGCACCTACTGCTATATGTAAAAATCTCACTGTACAGCTAGACGCTTTTGGTGAAGCCATAATTGTTGCAACACAATTAAATAATTTATCCACCGATAATTGTAGTATAAGTTCATATTTAGCATCTCAAACATCATTTGATTGTACTGATGTTGGAGCAAATACAGTTGTTTTAACTGTAAGTGATGTAAATGGAAATTCATCAACTTGCAACAGCACAGTTACAGTTCAAGATATTTATGACCCTGTTGCGGTTTGCCATAATATAGTTAAATACCTTGATGCAACTGGTAATGTAACAATTACTGGAGCCGAAGTTGATAATGGCTCTTATGATAATTGCAGCAATATGACTCTTTCACCAAGCCAGACAACATTCGATTGTACTGATATCGGTGTTAACTCAATTGTGCTTACCGTTACCGATGCCGGAGGAAATTCTGACCAATGTAATGCAAACGTAACAATTGTTGATGACCTTGACCCTGTGGTGATATGTGAAAATATTACTATCCAACTCAATTCCTCAGGATCGGCTGTAATTACCGTTGATGATATTGACGATGGTTCTACCGACAATTGCGGAATAGCTTCACGTACAATAAGCAAATCTTCATTTAATTGTTCTAACGTAGGTGACAATAATGTTACACTTACTATTACAGACGTGAATGGAAATTCTGCAACTTGTGTTGCAGTAGTTACAGTTGAAGATATTCCTGCAACTGCAATTTGTCAAAATATTACAATTCAATTAAATGCTGCCGGAACAGCAACAATAACTGCCGCACAAATCAATAATGGTTCTTCCGATGCTTGTGGTGCTGTTAGTTTGGCTATTGATAAAACCAATTTTGATTGTACAAATGTTGGTTCAAATCCACTAACGAATACTGTTACACTTACAGTTACCGATGTTAATAGCAATTTTTCAACCTGTACCGCACTTGTCACAGTTCAAGATAATGTTGCTCCAACAGTGGTTTGCCAGAACTTGAGTATAAATCTTAATGCTTCTGGAACTGCAAGTATTACACCTGCTCAGGTTGACAATGGTTCTGCCGATGCATGTGGAATAGCAAGTCTAAGTTTAAGCAAAACTAACTTTACATGCACAGATTTAGGTGTCAACACAGTTACGCTAACTGTTACTGATGTTAATGGTAATATTTCCACTTGCAATGCACAAATAACTGTAATGGATATTATTGATCCAGTTGTTGAGGCAAAGGATATTACTGTATATTTGAATTCTGCTGGAACTGTAACTATTACAGGTCTTAATATTGACGATGGATCTTCAGACAATTGTAGTATTTCTTCTTATGTTGCTTCTCCTAATTCATTTGACTGTACCGACATAGGACCAAATACGGTTACTTTAACTGTTACAGACCCAGCGGGAAACACAGATGCAACAACAGTTACTGTTACAGTTGTTGATAATGTCGCACCAAATGCTATATGTAAGAATATTAATTTGAATTTGAATTCTTCAGGTACTGCAAGTATTACTGCTAATAGTATTAATAACGGGTCGTCAGATGCGTGTGGAATTCAATCACTAGCAGCTAATATTACAAGTTTTGATTGTTCCGATCTTGGACCAAACAACGTTACACTGACTGTTACAGATGTAAATGGAAATTCATCACAATGTGTTTCAGTAGTTACGGTTCTAGATATTACGAATCCAGTAATTACTTGCGCAGTTAGCGGAAACCAAGCATTGACAACAGATAATAATGTTTGTACTTACACTCATCCGGATAATAGTTGGAATGCTTCAGCTGTGGATGAATGCACTACAATAACATCCTTAACTTACACAGTTTCAGGGGCAACCACTTCAGTTACTTCACCTAATACTACACTTAACGGACAAGTATTTAATAAAGGTACTACCACCGTTACATGGACAGCAGTTGACGGTTCTGGAAATAGCTCCGCATGCTCATTTACAGTTACAATAACTGATGATCAGAATCCAAATGCAATATGTCAGAACGCAACAGTTTATGTTGATATTAATGGCGAAGTTACTGTAAGTCCAGCTAATATAAACAATGGCTCCAACGATAACTGTACTGATATTACATTAATGATTTCCAAAGAATCTGCTGCTACTGCTTGGAATACTAGCCTTAATTATAACTGTTCAGAATTGGGAACTACTGGGATTAATCTCCAAGTTAGGGATGATGCTGGAAATATTTCTACTTGCAGCTCGGAGATAACAGTTTTGGATATTATTGCTCCAACTCATGATGATTTATCGGATCGTATTGTTACAACAAATACAAATGCTTGTACTTATACTCATGGAAGTGAATCTTGGGATGTATATGATAACTGCGACATTAATCCTTCAATGACTTATACTTTAAGTGGTGCAACAACAGTAGTTACTCCTCCAAATACAACTTTACAAGGACAGATATTCCAAAAAGGAACAACTTCTGTAACATGGACAGCTACTGATGCTAGTGGAAATAGTGCAGTAACAGTTATAGATGTTATTGTAAACGATGAACAAGATCCTACTATTACATGCCCAGCTGACATTGAACTTAATGTTGAAAGTGTGGGTGCAACATCAAGACTTGTAACTGGAATCGCTGTTCCCGATTACGACGACAATTGTGCAGTGTCCAATGTTACTTGGGTTAAGACTGGTGCAACAACAGGTTCAGAATCTATTGCAGGTTTTAACCATGTTACAAGCGGAACATTTAATGTTGGTACTACAACGATAACATACACTGGATATGATGCTGCTGGTAATACTCAGACTTGCGATTTTGACATTACGATAAATGCGCTCGACGGTGCTATAGTTGCAACTCCTACAACATTAGAAACATCTGAGCCAAATTTAACAGACAGTTTTATAGTTACATTAGGATCTGCTCCAACAGGAACAGTTGTTCTAAATGTTACTTCGAGTGACTTAACTGAAGCCACTGTCTCACCTGCAACACTAACATTCAATGCTTCCAATTGGAGTACTCCGCAAACTGTTACTGCAACCGGCGTAAACGATAATGTTGATGATGATGATCAAACTTATACTGTTACACTATCAATTAACACAACTGGCACTCAGCTTACTTCTGGTTATTATTATGCTTCTTCTACTGTTGTGAATGGAGTAAATCTAGATGATGATAATGCTGGTTATGTAGTTTCTGCAATCAGTGGTCACACCTCGGAGAATTTAACAAGTCGAACATTTACTGTTAAGCTTGCTACGGAACCAGTTGCTAATGTTAGTATAGATTTGTCAAGTTCAGATTTAACTGAGGGAAATGTTACTAGTTCTTCAACACTTGTATTTACGACTGCTAACTGGAATACTCTTCAAACAGTAACTGTAACTGGTATTAACGAATTCATAGTTGACGGCAATGTTGCATATAATATTAATGTCAGCAATGCAACATCGACAGACCTAAAGTACTCAGGTCTATTTGCAACTGTTGTTAATGTTATTAACGATGATAATGATAATGCAGGATTTACAGTTTCGCCTACATCTGGATTAGTAACAACAGAAGCTGGTGGTACAGCTACATTCAATGTTAAATTGAACAGTAGGCCTGCCACTGACCTTACCGAATATATTGTTGTAATTGATGTTTCGAGTTCAGATCTTACCGAAGGAACCGTTTCGCCTGCTCAATTAACATTTACTGCAGCGAATTGGGATCAAAATCAGTTGGTAACTGTAACTGGTGCCGATGAACTTATCGTTGACGGAAGTATCGCATACACAATTGTACTAGCGCTAAATGCTGCTAGCACAACAGATCCAATTTATGTTTCACCTTTAAATCCACAGGATGTTTCTGTTACAAATACAGATAATTACGGTGCAGTAATTAACATAAATAACATGTCAATAATCGAATGCAATTCAGGTACTTCAACTCTTACTTTTACTGTTACTCATACTGGTCGGGAAGTACCTGCTGGATACTCGGTTAGTTATTATAGCCAGAATGTTAATGCAACAACGCCAAGCGATTATACTCCTGTTGGTGGTAGCATTAGCTTTACTGGAACAGTTGGAGAAACAAAATCAATAAATGTTACGATTAAAGGTGATGAGGTGGTTGAGCCAAATGAAACTTTTAAACTAAACCTTAGTTCGGTCACAGCTCCTGGTCTTAACGTAATTCTTGATAATGATCACAAAATTGGTATCGGAACAATTACAAATGATGATAATGCAACATTTGCTATTAACGATGCTACAATTACAGAAGGCAATTCTGGTACACAAACTATGACTTTTACCGTTACCTTAAGTGATGCAGTAGAAGCATCAAATCCGATAACTGTTGATTATACAACAGTAGATAATACTGCCACAACTGGTGATTTGGATTATGTGTTAAAGACTGGAACATTAAGTTTCTCGGGTTTGGAAGGCGAAACAAAAACTATTACTGTAACGGTAAATGGCGATAATAAAGTTGAACTAAATGAAACTTATAGTGTATTACTAAGCAATATTCAATCTGTTGGATTACCAGCTTTAATATTATCACAAATTACATTTATTGATAATACAGGTGTTGGTACAATTACAAATGACGATTCTGCTTTGATCAGTATTACTGATGTTACGGCAAATGAGACTCATTCTGGAACTACAAATTTCAACTTCACAGTTACGATGTCACGAGCATCTGATGCTGCAGTAACTGTCGATTATACTACAGCCGATGGAACAGCGCTTGTATCTGATGTAGATTATAATGCTTTGAGCACTACTACATTAACATTTGCACCTGGAGAAACAAGCAAAACAGTAACCGTTCAGGTTGTTGGTGATACTAAAGTAGAACTCAACGAAACATTTGCATTGAATCTTACAAACCTAGTTAACAACGGTAGAAATATCTCCGTATCAGATGCATCTGGCCTTGGCACAATTACTAATGATGATTCTGCAAACATTACTATTAACGATGTAAGCATTACTGAAGGAAACTCTGGAACAAGTTTGTTGACTTTTACTGTTACACATAATGGAGGCTCCTTGGATGTGCCATTTACTGTTAATTATGCTTCGAGCAACGGAAGTGCAACTACAGCGGATGCCGATTATGTTGCAACTAGTGGAACAGTAAATTTCAGTGGAACTACCTCCGAAACTCAGACTATTAGTGTAACAATAAACGGTGATCTTAAAGTAGAGCTTAATCAAACAATCAATATAACATTAAGAAATCTTTTAGCAAGTGGTCGCAATATTACAATTGCTGACGGTTCAGGTCTTGGAACAATTACCAACGATGATTCTGGTGCAATCACTATAAACGATGTTACTCAAAACGAAGGTAATTCAGGAACAACATCTTATGTATTTACGGTTACAATGTCTTCAATTTCAGATGCAAGTGTTGTTCTTAATTATGCGACTGCTAATGGAACTGCTTTGACAGGAGATTCGGATTATACATCGGCAAGTGGAACTTTAACATTTACTACTGGTCAAACAACAAAAACTATAACCGTAAATGTAAATGGAGATAATAAGGTTGAGTTAGATGAGCTTTTTGCAGTAAATCTTAGTGGACTTAACAATAATGGACGCAATGTTTCGATAACAGATGCTAGTGGAGCTGGGACAATAACTAACGATGATGCAATAGCAATAAATATCAGTAGTGTAACTCAAAATGAAACCAACTCTGGAACTGCAACAAATACCTATACGGTTACTATGAGTACAACCTCTGATGCTGCTGTAGTTGTAAACTATGCCACTTCTGATGGAACTGCTTTAGTGTCAGATTCAGATTATGCTGCTACTTCGGGAACTCTTACTTTCAGTGCTGGTCAGACTTCAAAAACTTTTAATGTTTTGGTTAACGGTGATTTAAAAGTTGAAATGGATGAAACCTATTCTGCAACAATTACTGAGAATAACTTTAACGGACGAAATATTAGTATCAATACAGGAGTTGGAACTGGTACCATAACAAATGATGACTCTGCTGTTATTACAATAACTGATGTAACTGCAAATGAAACTCATTCCGGAAATACTAACTTTGGTTTTACAGTTGCTATGTCCAAGACTTCTGATGCTGCCGTTACTATTGATTACGCTACTGCTGATGGAACTGGTCTTGTATCTGATGCAGATTACAATGCTGTAAGTACCACAACCTTAACATTTGCTCCTGGTGAAACCAGCAAAATAATTAGCGTAGAGGTTGTAGGTGATACAGAAGTTGAGCTTAATGAAACTTTCACAGTGAATCTTACAAATCTTGTAAATAATGGAAGAAGCATATCTGTTTCGGATGCAACTGGTTTGGGTACAATTGTTAATGATGATTCAGCAAATCTTACAATAAATGATGTTTCAATCACTGAAGGTGACGCAGGAACAAGTTTATTAACATTTACTGTTACACATAATGGTAATCCACTTGATGTTCCATTTAGTGTTGATTTTACAAGTAGTAATACTTCGGCCACAGTTGCTGATGGAGACTATGTTGCAACTTCTGGAACTCTTAACTTTAGTGGTGCTGTCCCAGAAACTCAAACGATTGCTGTTACAATAAATGGTGATATCAAAGTCGAAATGGACGAAACTTTCATTGTTACTCTAAGTAATTTACAGTCAAGTGCACACAATATTTCGATTGCCGATGCTATTGGTGTTGGAACAATCACAAACGACGACTCTGCAGTGATTACTATTGATGATGTAATTCACAATGAAGGCGATGCTGGAACTGTTGATTATGTTTATACTATCAGTTTGTCTGCAATTTCTGATGCTAACGTGGTTCTCAATTATGCTACAGCAAACGGAAGTGCTACACTTGCTGATGCTGACTATGTTGTAAAGAGTGGAACGCATACTTTCGCTCCAGGAGAAACAAGCAAAACAGTTACAGTGGTTGTAAATGGAGATACTCAAGTAGAACCAGATGAGGCATTTACTTTAAATCTTTCTGCACTCAATAACAATGGCCGAAATATTAGTATTACTGATAATAGTGGACTTGGTACAATCACCAATGATGACTCTGCTGATGTAAATGTTACTTCGGTAAGTCAAGTTGAAACAAATTCAGGTCAAACAGGTTTTGTGTTTACTGTTACTCTTACAGATCCTTCTGCCGCAACAACAACTGTTGACTTTGCAACATCTGATGTTACTGCAACTGTTGCCGATGGCGATTATGTTGCAAATTCAGGAACACTCACATTTGTTCCGGGTGATGTGTCAGAAACATTCACTGTTCTTGTAAACGGAGATACTAAAGTAGAATTAGATGAAACATTTACTGTAACACTAACCAACTTATTCCAGAATGGACTTGAAGTATATATGGGAACTCCTATAGGAACAGGCACAATACTTAATGACGATTCGGCTGTTATTACTGTTGCTGATGTGACTTTAAACGAAGGTAATACAGGAACAACCTCTTTCGATTTTGTAATTAACATGACTTATCCTTCGGATGCAAGTGTGACTGTTGATTATGCTACAGCAAATGTGACAGCAAGCGCTGGAACTGACTATACAGCCCTAAATACAAGCCTTGTTTTTGCTGCTGGTGAAACTAGTAAAACAATAACTGTTGATGTATTGACAAACCTTATTGCAGAATTCGATGAAAGCTTTACGTTTACTCTTAGCAATCTTGTTAATAGTGGCAGAGCAATAAGCATAAGCGATAATCAGGCAATTGGAACAATTTGGAACGATGATGCTCCTGAGGCTGATGCTGGTATTGATGCATCAATATGTCAAAATGGAACTTATACACTTGCCGATGCTACCGTTAATAATAATGATGGTTTATTGTGGACAACAAGTGGTGATGGTAGCTTTAGCGATAATTCTATATTACATGCTGTTTATGATCCTGGAACTGCTGATATCGCTGCAGGAACTGTAACTCTTACTCTTACTGCTTATGGTATGGGTGTAAATATTGATGATGCAGTAAATAGCATGACACTTGGCATAACTTGGGTAGAGTGGTCAGGAACAGAAGATTCTGATTGGCATAATCCAGATAACTGGTGTGCGACTGTCCCAACTTATATTGATCAAGTGTATATTCCAGCTGATGCTATCAACCAACCGACTATTTCGGCAGGTACTGCAAATGTTGGCGATATTACTCTTGAAACTGGTGCAATTCTCACATTTGAAAATAACCAAGTGTTAAATGTATATAGAGTATTTATCAACGATGGAACAATCAATGCAGGAACTGGAAGTACAGGAATATCTTTTATGGGTGTAAATGGTCAATTCAAAAGTGGTAGCTCGGCACTTAATAATCTTAGTGTTGCTGTTGGAGCTAGCTTAATGGCTTTGGACAACTTCAGTATTTATGGCAATTTTATAAATGATGGTACTTTTAATCACAACAATAAAACTATAACATTGTATGGTGCTAATGTTCAAACTATAAACGGCGGAACTAGCAATTTGAACAATCTTATAATAAACAACACATCTTTGGCTGACCATAATATATTGCTAAGTGGAAACGTAAATGTAAGTGGCAATTTAACTTTAACTGATGGTATTTTAAGTACTGGCTCATTCTCAGTAGTAATGAATGATGGTTCTTCTAGTAATGAAGGTTCGGTAAGCTCATTTATTGATGGAAATATCTCTAAAATCGGTGCAACTTCTTATGTATTCCCAGCGGGAGAAGTTAGACTAAGAAATATAGGCGACGGAGAACAAACCTATATTATTCATGCTCCGTTTGGAATGACACCTGCTGAAAGCACTACTGTAAGTGTAAATTATAATTACACAAGCGATGGAATGCCTCAATGGTGGTATCATGTTTGGACACATCAATTCCCTCTTAATCATACTAGCGACAGAGAACATTGGATAGTAAGCTCAAATGCTGATTTAAACAATGTAACTTTACACTGGCGCAATAATGATATAGCTACAGGTAACACTTGCCCTCATTCATTCTGTGGCGACAATATGGTGCTTGATGCAATGACAATTGCATATTGGGACGGAATTTGGAAGGATGCTAATGCTAGTGCTGCCGTGGCAACTGCCAGCAATGTGTATGCTTCGGGAAGTATGACTGCAATCGGTACAATTCCTTTTAGTGGTTCAAAAGGTCAAACATTTATTTCTTTTGCTTCTAAGGATAAAGATTCTCCTCTACCAGTAGAGTTAACAAGCTTTGAAGCGGAATGTGATGAGGCTGATGTGGTATTAACTTGGACCTGTGCTAGCGAAACTAATAACGATTATTTTGTTGTAGAAAGATCTTTGGATAGTAAGAACTTTACTGAGATTGCTAGGGTAGAAGCGAAAGGAAACTCTCAAATAACAAGTTATTACAGTTATGTTGACCTTAAAACCGAAAATGGTGCGTGGTACTACCGATTGTCTCAAGTTGATGTTGATGGTAAAACTACAGTTTTGGATTTGATCTCTGCTGATTGCTTTGCGATTTCTGCTGACTTTGCTGAGCTAACTGCATATCCGAACCCATTTACTGAACAATTAGAAGTTAAAGTAAATTCGATTCTTGAAGGTAAAATTAGTTTTGAACTAGCTGATGCTACAGGAAGAATTGTAGTATTCAAAGAATCTTATGTTACAAGCGGCGAAAATTTATTCACTTTGCAAACAGGTAATTTAAAGCCTGCAATGTATAATCTTATTGTAAATCTTAATAATGAAAAATATATAATTAAGCTCATCAGGCAATAGTCCATGATTCCCTTGTGAGAGCAGGAGGTTCTGCGAAAGCAGGACTTCCTTTTATGAATTTGGTTTTGGGTTTTAGTTGGTTTGCGAA
>CAZOHR010000023.1:0-20189 GCA_964579045.1 uncultured Bacteroidales bacterium
TAATGCAATGGTTCGTGGCTACTGGGACGAAAATGCCAGAGACGAAAACCGTGCTCAGTTAAAGGATTTCCTTGTTTCTGATAACGAAATTTTGTCGCAACAGCACCTCTTTGATATATACCTTTACGAGAATAATTATAATGCGGCTCGCGAATGTCTTACAAAAATCGAAGATTTAGCGGATATTTGCGATATGGATTATATTATAGAGCTCGAAAACAACAATATTGTACTAAGGCTTATGATGGAAATTGAACAGGGAAATATTACTCTAGACGAGGCTGTTGATCAGAATATTGATTTACTTAGAGCGATGAAATCGGAAAACGATGTTGCTGGTTCTGTTTATGCTGCTATTTTACTTGATATGGCTAAGATTGAACCTATGACTGAGGTTATAAGACTTCCTGAGCCTGCGGTTGAGCAGAAAAATGCTGTTATCGATAAAACTTCCAAATCTAATACTTCTTTCAGCGACATGGTTAACATCTATCCAAATCCATCAAGTGATTTTGTTTATGTTGAGTATATTTTAACTGATATAAACAATTATAAATCTGTCAACCTTTACAATGCATCTGGCAGCCTGATAAAATCTTATCCTGTAAATCAGAAAGCTGGTTATGTTAAAATTGATGTTAACAGTTTATCTACTGGTACTTATATTGTTAGTGTCGGCGAGAACGGCGGCAAATTTAGTAAGCAAATTGTTGTAGAATAAATTTCTTTTGCAGTCGCAGAAAACTCTGCGACTGCTTTTTTTTAAAACTATTAGCATGAAAACTTTCTTGACTATATTAGCCTTTTTAATTTCGACTTTTGTTGTAGCACAGACAGAAATCAGATTTAATAAAAATTATTCTTACGAATATTATTGCCAGATGAATAATTTGCAACTCGTTGGAAATGATTTTATTATGAACGGTGGGATAAAGTATGAAAACACCCAATATAACCAATGGCTACAGGGATTGTTTATAACTCACATTGATTCTCTTGGAGAGATTCAGGATATTTATGAATTCTCAAAAGCAAACTGGATGCTTTCAAACGGGTATGGAGGTTTTCATATAAATGATGATGGAGAATATGCTATTTCAGGTATGGAATTCTCACTAGTTAATGAAGAAAACAACCTATTCTTTCTAAAACTTAACTCTGAATTTGACACAATTGCACTTTTCAGGTATTACGAAGACACATTATCAAAAAGGTGTTGGAATATGCATAAGTGCGATAATAACAGTTATATTCTAGTTGGCGGCATTGACTCTACTCACTCGGAGTATTCGTTTCCTGATTCTATTATCACTCAGACATTATTAATTAAATTGAATGAACAAGGTATTATTGAATGGACTAATAGCTATAAGTTTGATTGGCACGAAAACGAAAATAATTATCAATATGGCTCAAAAGTAATTGAAACTTGGGATAAAGGTTTTATAGTCTGCGGCATGCATCGCGATTTAACAAATCATATATATAACTCCTTCATCATGAAAGTTGACAGTCTCGGGAATTTTAAATGGAAAAAACTATTCTCTGCCGCTCCAAACGACGCTCCGCCAATTCTAGATATTATAGAGACCAAAGATTCGTGCTATTTAGTTTGTGGGGCAAAGAATTACGGCGAAGTATTCGGAGGCCTATACCCTTATGATGGGTGGCTCTATAAATTTGACACAAATGGGGTCTTTAAATGGGAAAAAACTTATAGGGAGCACCATCCAGAACCTGGCGACTGGAGAGACACAATATACTGCTATTTTCATTCTATGGCAGAATTGGATGATGGTAGAATTGCCATTACTGGTCATGAAAGAAAAACACCAGGAGGAGGTAACATGACCACTTTTCTATATTTACTCGACAATGAAGGAGATACAATTTTCTCTAAGCATTTCTGTGGATACCCTGTTGGGCATCCTCTATATGTAAATGATACCCATCCGAATAAAATCTTAGTTACCGAAGACGGTGGATTCGCCATTGGTGGCTGGGGTAATTATTGGGAATATATTAATGAACACTGGGAACAACCGGAGCGCATCTTTCTTATAAAAACCGACAGCCTCGGCAACGATGGTGTTGTTATAAGTTATGATGGCAATACTACAGTTATAGAGGATTTTAAACTCGAAATTTATCCAAACCCAGCCACAAATGAGTTTAATTTTGAGTTATCTAAAGATATTAAGAATGATGTTCTTGAAATATACTCCACCAACGGAGCTGTCATTTACCAGCAAAAAGTACAAGCTGGTACCAATAAAATAAATATTGAGAGTTTGCCTGTGGGAATGTATTTGGTACGGATAAGAGGGGCGAATTTGTTTGGGAAATTTGTTAAGAAATAAAGGGGGAAAAATCACAAATAACAAAAAACAAGTTCCAAAGGGATTATCTAGGGTTTAAGATTTGTGTTTTGGAATTTGTGATTTGTGATTTGAAATTTGTAACTTTAAATTAAGCTATTCCTAATTATCTGATAATCAGAAAAATATTTTCTAATTTTTGTGTTTTATATCAAAACTATTTTCTAATTTTGAGCTATTGGAAACCAAAAAACTATTTGATATGAAAAAACTATTTACACTAATCGCAATTTTATGTTTAACGGCCAGTGTTTTTGCACAGACTCAAACACCTAGAACTTTAACCTGGGATGGTACCGAACGTGAATATCTGGAGTATGTTCCAACTATTTACAACGCTGAGACACCTGCTCCAGTAGTATTCTGCCTTCATGGGCTAGGTGATAATATGACAAATTTTTCAGGACTTGGCTTTGCACAAATTGCCGACCAAACAGGATGGATTGTAATCACTCCACAGGCACTTGTTGCGACTTTTCCTATAATCGGGGAAATAGGAACAGCTTGGAATTCTGGTGCTGGTGCAACAGGTACTCCTTTGGGAGACTTAATTCTTAACGCTGAAGTTGATGATACAGGATTCTTAATGGCAATTCTCGATTCATTGGAAAACAATTTTAATATTAATACTGATTCTGTATTCTTTATGGGCTTCTCAATGGGTGGTTTTATGGCTAACCGACTAGCATGCGAAGAAGGCGGCAGAATTACAGCTGTTGCTTCAGTTAGTGGAACCATAGGTGTTGGATTTACTCCAAACCCACAATTCCCAGTAAAATCTTTGCATTTCCATGGCACTGCCGACACTCAAGTTGGCTACGACAATGCTGATTTCGACACTGGCATGGGTATTTATTCTGTTGGAATGGGTGCTGAAGAGCTAGTCGAATTCTGGAGAAATTATAATGTTTGCGATGTTGAGCCATTGATGACATACTTCCCTGATACAGAAGCAGATGGCAAAACATTTGAGAGATATTTTTATCAAAACGGAACAGACGGTGTATTTACCGCTTTTATTAAAGTTATCGGTGGCGACCACGAATGGTACTATACTCCACAAAATGATATCGATTATACAAACGAAATTTATAAATTCTTCACTAACACAATGGATTTCCCTTCAAATGTTGAAAATACCGTTGAAACAGGTTTAAATATCTATCCTAATCCTGCAACAAATAGCTTTACAATTTATGTTGAGAATGCTAAAAATACAGACTTGTGTTTGATTGATATTACTGGCAAAATTGTAAGACATCAAGTACTAACATCAAACGAATCTAATATTGACATTTCTGATTTATCAGAAGGTTTGTATGTGGTAAGAATTAACGAAAACGGAAAAACTTCGGAACAAAAACTGAATATAACAAGATAGTTTGAATAAAAGTAAAACGGGGTTTTGTTGTGAACAAAACCCCGTTTTTTTATTTTATAAACTCTCGGACACTCCTCTCGGCATATTCGAGAGCTGTATCTAAACTGTCGTTAATAAGAATAATATCAAATTGGTCGGCATAGTCTAATTCAGACTTTGCCTTTTCCACCCTCATCTTTATTGCTTCTGGTTTGTCTGTACACCGATTTACAAGTCGCTTCTCCAGTTCGTTAATATCTGGTGGCATTACAAATACAGATAGTGCATTCACACCATAAAAATTTTTAATATTTATACCACCCTTTACATCAACATCAAAGACTACATTCTTGCCCATAGAGCACAAACGATCAACTTCCGATTTAAGACTTCCGTAGTAATTGTTTTCGTAAACCTCTTCCCATTCTAGGAATTCATCATTTTTAATTTTACTTTGGAATTCTTCAACACTCAAAAAATAATAATCTTTGCCATGTATTTCATTTTCTCGTTTATTTCGAGAGCATGCCGAAACCGAAAAACTCAGATTAAATTCTTCGATTCCTAGCAAATGACGAACTATGGTAGTTTTTCCTGCACCACTCGGGGCTGAAAAGATTAAAACTTTCGGATTCATTTTACAATGCATTTAAAAGTAACTCCTTAATTTTTTCTAACTCATCCTTCATCATAACTACTAGTTTCTGAATTTCTACATGATGCGCTTTTGAACCTAAAGTATTTATTTCCCTGCCAATTTCCTGAGCAATAAAACCAAGCTTTTTGCCCGAATAATCATCTGCATTCAACGTTTCAATAAAATATTCACAATGCTTTCTAAGTCTGACTTTTTCTTCATTGACATCAAGTTTCTCGAGATAAAAAATAACTTCTTGTTCGTATCGGTTGGAATCTGTAGTGTTGTTAACAGATATTTCTTGAAGGCTTTGACGGAGTCGCTCTCTTATTGTCTCTATCCTTTCGCTCTCGTATTGTGGTACCGAGTTTAATAAAGACACAATAGATTCAATATTTTTAATGATATCAGATTCAATTATAGTTCCCTCATTCTTGCGAAACTCGTTACAACTTGCGATTGCCTTGTTTGCCGTTTGCAAAACAATTTCCCATTCGTCATCGTCTAGGTCTTCCGAGTTATTTTTAAGCACATCTGGCATTCTAATGATGCTCGAAATTGTTTCTTCACCAATCGGGATACTGTTATTAGTGCAAATATCCTTTAACTGATTATAATAATTCAGGATTAGTTCTACATTAAACTGATTTGAATTTTCGGATCCGCTAAGTTCTACAAACATACAAAAATCAATTTTCCCGCGTTGTAGTTCCTGTGACAACAATCGTCTTATTTCCAACTCTTTTTCTTTGTAATATCCAGGAATCCTGGTATTAATATCCGCAGTTTTAGAGTTTAATGATTTAACATCGATGCTAATCTTTTTGTTTTTGTATTCTGTTACGGCGCGACCGAAACCTGTCATTGAAACAAGCATATACTTTTATATTTAATTTTATGCAAATATGGGATTTTTTCAGCCATTGTGAAAATTTATTAGAAGGCAATATAGAGCAAAAGCATTTAAGAACGCTGTTTATGTCCTACGGACAACAAAAAGATAAGCTATTTTTGCTATTTTACTGAAGTTGAAGCCCTAACGGGCTAGTAAATACTGCACTAAAAATATTTTGTCCGTAGGACATAAATATCAGTAAAAAAGCATGCTGAATCTGATCTCTTTTGTCCGTAGGACATTAACATTGATAAATAATACCGATTGTAAATATGTAATAGTCCAATCGGCACTCCGTTTGATTTGACTAAACATATTTATCATCGGCATTAACCATTGTAAAATTATTAAACAATTTCAGAAATTTGTTTAAATCATATTGGACTGTTTTATAATTACAATTGGTATAAAATGCAACATAAGAAGCTTTGCAAATCACAAACGCTATCGTGGATATTATATGTGATACACGTTAACTTATTGGCATGTCTCATAAATGCAATTTTGTCATGTTTTTAGCTTTACCATTATTAATTTCGTTTGCCCTGAAAAGCATTATCTATTAGTAGAGAATCATTGAAATTCTTTAATTATTTATGGGTAATGTCAAAACTAGATTTTGTTTAGTTGGTAGTGGTAGTTGGTAGTGTGGTTTTTCATAGCCGCTATCGCTAATTGGAATTTCACTTTTGTTAAAAAAGTCGAATCTCAAGCTTACAACAATCCAACTACCTACTTTCAACTACCTACTTTCAACTACCTACTTTCAACTACCTACTTTCAACTACCAACTTTCAACTACCTACTTTCAACTACCACTACCAACTATCACAGAGACCTAAAAAATTACAAAATTCTATTACAATATCGGATCAGTGCAGTACTCTTTTCGTTTGCATTTCTTACAATATTTCCCAAGCCAAACGTCATCAAACTGATTCATGATAGCATCAATTGTATCTGGGTCTGTAGTAACAAACCCTGCTTCAAAATTGCGTGTATCTTCTCCTTTTATTCCCAATCCAGCACCAGTTAGATTTGCAGAGCCAGAGTATGCAAACTTGCCATCTATAATAATGTGCTTAAAATGAACTCTTGGACATAGTTGCCTCTCCATATTATCCCATAATAATGGATATTTGTCAAAACTCGAACGAAAGTTTGGTCCTGGGTCCTTGGCATGCAACAGCCGAATTGCAACTTTCTTTTTTATTAAACTGTCGAGAATTGCAAGGAATGACAGAACTTTACCATTATGATGGACATGCAAATCTTTAATATCAGCAGTGCCAATCCATACAAACGACTTTGCATTTGCAACTGGTTCAATAGCCTGCTTGTACAACTCCTCGTTTGTAATAAATTTTAACGTCATAATAAAACTTTTATGCTCATTTGCCGATATTTTATTCCGTCTCCACTGGAATTTCAATCACAAATTCAGTTCCCAGACCATCTTCGGTATTAAAATAGATTGTAGCATTGTTACTGATTAGCATACTCTTTACCATGCTAAGTCCAAGTCCCATTCCAGCAGATTTTGTAGTAAAATTAGGTTGGAATATCTTAGGCCTCATTGCTTCAGGAATTCCACATCCATTATCAATAACCTTTACGATGTAGCTTTTTTCTAATTCAACTAGACTAATTTCGATTATACCCAACTTACCATCTGGAATCGCCTGAATACTATTTTTTATCAAATTGTTAAATACTCTAAGCATTTGTTCTTTGTCGGCATTAATGTCTCCTGAAGATTTAATATCAGCACTAATGTTAATCTCCACGTTTTCAGTTGTTTTGAAAAGCTGAACAGAGGTATTTATCAAATCTGGCAGATTTATTATCTCTTTTTTAGATGTTGGCATCTTTGCAAAATTCGAAAACTCTGATGCAATTCCCGACAAGATATCAATCTGCTCTATGAGAGTTTTATTTACTTTGCGGTAAGTTTTTTCCCAATTTTCATCTTTTAGGTCGTATGCTCGTTCTAGATATTGTACGCTAAGTTTCATTGGTGTTAGCGGATTTTTAATCTCATGTGCAATTTGTTTTGCCATTTCTCGCCAAGCCATTTCGCGTTCCGATTGTGCTAACTTGTTTGCCGATTCGCTAAGTTCGTCAACTTTTCTGTTGTATTCTCTAATCAATCCTCCCAGCTCGTCATTTTTTGTATAAATGATTTTCTCAGCCTTCTTTTTTATGTCCATGGATTTAATCTTCTCCTGTATTATTACAAGCGGACGAGTAAGCTGCCTCGAAATAAAGATTCCAATTACTACTGCAAATAAAATAAGTGCGAGAAAAATATTTGAGAAAGCTATTACAAAATTTGAAATCTCTTCTGAGAACTCATCCTGACGAGCAAAATATGGCAAATTAAGATAAGCGATGATTTCGTTTTCGTTATTTCTGAATGGAATATATGCGGATAAATAGCTAATATTGTCGATTCTCTCGTTTATTATTACAGTTCCAGAGTTATTTAGAATAAGTTGCTGATATGCTTCTGAGTCCATGTATCTTCCCTTTAAACCTTTGTCAAATAATTCAATACGCGAAGATGAAAGTAATATTCCATCCAAGTCGTACAAGTTTATGTCGGTATAAAAAACATTTGAAAATTTCACCAACATGGAATTCAAATATTTAGAGTCTTCATAATTTAGCTTCTTTGATGCTCCAAATTTGTGTTCCAATTCAACTAAAACAGAGTGTATTTTATCTTGAACAGCCTCTTTTTGCTTTTGTTTGTAGCCTTGAACAATAAAATAAATAGAAATACCGCCAGTAAGAATTAATGATAAAATTAATATCGTAATAAAAGATATCTGGATTTTTACCTTAAGACTTGCCCCATTTTTAAAATCCCCATTTTTAAAATTAATTATCAGCCACATCAAATTGAAAATTAAAAACAAACATGACAGTATATATGTAAGCGATACAAGTTCCTTGGAGTATTGCGTATCTGGCTTGCTAAGAATAATAATATTCTCGCTGTCGGGACGATACTTAAAATGAATATAACCTTCATTTACATAAAAGGAATACTCAGCTGTATCAGTCTCCTCAGGTTTTAGAGTAAACTGATACTTAAAATCACCCTTGCTCGAAATCAATCGTCCCTTGTTGTATTTAGCATAATTATACTTTTTAGCAGTTTTCTTTACTGTCAGTTTTTTATCCAATAGCAATTCGGGATAGCCAAGACCTTCACTAAATATTTTTGAATTAAGCTCTACATAAATATTAACGATTGTTGAATCTTTAAGCTTCGTACTTATTTCTCCCATGTACGAGATTCTACCGTTATGATTATCGAGGAAATAGAAATTAGTTCCAGGAATAATTATTCCAAAAGATTCTATCTGATTTGCAAAAAAGTCGAAACAGTCAACCGAAATCATATCTGGTTCGATTAGCAGGCTATCAGCTGTCAGACAAATTGTTGTCTGAGTCTCATATTTGTTAAAATATCTTTTCGACTGAAGTATATTGTTTACCTCTGCTTCGATGTTTTCAAAATCTTTTTTTAGTATCAACATCGAAAGATTTTCGTCCGACATGATTTCGTTGTATGCCTCTTTTAGAAAGAACTCAGCACTAACATCTCTTTCGGCAGCAAGATTATATGTAATTACCTTATAGGCATCCAATTCTTTTTTGTTTGACAATCGTGATAAGTGTTCCGAAGTGAGTGCTGAGATAAGTACCAAAAGAATGACACTCATAAAATATGTCATTTTCTTTTTGAGACAAATCAAGCTTAGAGCTAGCCACAATAGAAAAAACAAAGAGCCGAAAATCAACCCAGTTTCAAGGCTGATAGTTTCGGGACGATAATATAAAAATCCTACTGTGTGCAACAGAAATAAGACTATCCCTATCACAACTGGTGACAAATATTTTTTTAAGGAAACTAAAAGTCTATAAAAAATCAGAACAAAACTTACAACAACACCGACGATGATTATTATTCCTAAGAAGCTAAAGATATCTAGATTTAAAACATTCTCAAACGAAAAAGAGATTGAAGAATTCCAAACTAGACCATAAAATAAACCTGAAATAAAAACACCGCTTATATACATTAAGATAGACAAGGACAAGCTAAAAATCGCTTTTAAAAACTTGTTAGCTTTATAAAAAAATACAGGTTTATAGTAAAATACAAAAACGAGAGCAAAAGTGAAAAATAGAAACACATTTATTGCATACTCGCCAAGCGACGGAAGCCAGAAAGACTCTGCAAACAGCGCGGGTCCCCACATTTTAAGTTCGTTCATACTCTGAAAGTAGCCCCACTTTAGCATAAAGTATCTTAATGCAAAAAGTATAATAAACAAAATCAGTGGAAAAACTCTATGCACAAACTTATACTTGCCTGAAATAAAGAGAAGTGCGACAACAATCAACAATACAAAAATTACAAAATTTAAAACTGTTAGAAAATTTCGAAAACTGAAATGCGGTTCTGTCTGCATATCATCTTCATTCATCAAAAGCCAGAACCCAATCTTTCCTCCATCGAATCTAATTTCTAAACTCCCTGGAACAGAGTCTGTGCTAATAACAACACTTTCGTCAATCTGTAAAGATGTGCTAAATGAGTTTTTAATAATGTCATTTTCGTATGAATATTCCTTTTTAATCTGGTAAAATCCCACCAAATGCCAATTATCTTTTTCCACAACATGACAGAGATACCAACCATTGTTAAGGTTTACTAAAGATTTATCAAAAAAACCTATTGTTGCACTTGTTGGAACTGGGATATTATTTGTTGACCAGTATTTAAGGCTATTATCCTGATAAAAGAAAAATCCAGTCTGTTCTTGCTCAAACAATCCAGAACTTTCGCTATAAAAGTAATTCTCAGCATTCTCTTCACCATTTTCGAATTTTGAAGCAAACTTTTCTGTATCTGATATTAATTCTGAATATTTAAGGTCGAGTGTCTTCTCAATTTCATCTTGGTTAATAAAATCTTCTGCTTTATGTGTACCAGAAAATTTGAATAAGTAAGTGAATGATATTGTTAAGGCTAAGATAGCTGACAAAAAAATCAGATGTTTGATTTTAATTTTTCTTATACTGCTTTTATTCATGGTGGTATGGTTCATTGTTTATAATGCTGAATGCTCTATATAGCTGTTCGGCAAAGATAATTCTTATAAGTTGATGCGAAAAAGTCATCCGCGATAACGAAATTTTATAGTTGGCTCTGCTATATACAGCATCCGAAAACCCATAAGGTCCACCAACGATAAAGATAAGATTCTTAACCGAATTAATCATTTGTTTCTCAATAAAACCGGCAAATTCTTTACTATTAAACTCTTTTCCATTTTCATCCAGCAAAACAACTATATCCGAACCTGTTATAAGTGATAAAATCTTCTCCCCTTCTTGTTGCTTTTGAAGATTTTCATCAAGATTCTTAGTGTTTTTTAAATCTTTTATCACTCGAAAATCAAAATTAATGTATCGTTTAATCCGTTTGAAATATTCTTCTGAGCCCTCGTTTACAAAAGGGGCATCAGTTTTTCCAACGACTGTAAAACTTATGTTCATAATTCGGCAAAAAATTTGAGCATAAAGATACTCGAAAGATTTAAATTAATTGTATCTTGCGTCTCAATTTATTTGGTTTGGTTTTTGTAAGCATTGAACAGAAATCATATTAAACTAACATAAAAAATAATAAAATGAAAAAGTTAAAATTCTTAGTAATCGCAGTAGTTTTGCTAGCAGGAGCCAACATATCATCTGCATTTCCTATTTTTGACATACCACCAAAGATTTTTGATGCAATGAAGGTTGGTAATGCCGTAGAGTTGGCAAAGCACTTCAATTCTTCTGTAGAACTTGTGATTCTCGACCAGGATGACGTTTATAGCAAACAACAGGCTGAACAAATATTAAAAAGTTTCTTTGAAAAAAACAAAGTCAAAACTTTCACATTGTTGCATCAGGGCGGAAAAGAAGGAGCTCAATATGCAATTGGAAATCTTGAAACAGTTAGCGGCAAGATATATAGAGTTTATTTTCTAGTTAAAGAAAGTGCCGGCAAACCACTTATTCATCAAATGCGTATTGAAGAAGAATGATTCCAGAAAAATATTTAAATTCCTTAATAGAACGAGCTTATAAGGAGGATGTCGGCGATGGCGATCATTCCTGCTTATGCTGTATTAATGAAGATGCTTATGGCAAAGCAAAATTACTCGTAAAAGAACCCGGCATTCTTGCTGGTATCGATGTTGCCAAAAAGGTATGCGCTTTTTTCTCACCCAAGCTTAAACTTGATATATTTATTAATGATGGACAAAAAGTCTATCCTGGAGATATTGCCTTTGAACTCTCAGGACCACAACTTGACATTTTAAAATCTGAAAGAACAATACTCAACTTTATGCAAAGAATGAGTGGAATTGCAACAGAAACAGCGAGATATGCTAACGAGCTAAAGGGATATAAAACGAAAGTTCTTGACACAAGAAAGACAACACCTGGATTAAGGCTAATCGAGAAAGAAGCAGTTAAAATTGGGGGAGGCGAAAACCATCGGATTGGTTTGTACGATATGATTATGTTGAAAGACAATCATGTAGATTATGCAGGTGGAATCGAAAAAGCAATTCTCAATGCTCACAAATATCTACTTGAAAAAAATCTTTCCCTAAAAATAGAAATAGAAGTTCGTTCCTTGAATGATATTATAGAGGTACTCCGTGTAGGTAATGTTGACAGAATAATGCTCGACAATTTTGATATCAAAACCACAAAAGCTGCAGTAGAATTAATTGGTGGCCGTTTTGAAACAGAATCAAGCGGAGGTATTACTTTTGACACATTAAAAGATTATGCTGCATGCGGTGTTGATTATATCTCAGTGGGTGCCTTAACTCATAGAGTCAGAAGTCTAGACTTAAGTTTAAAAGCAATATAGCCAAAGTGAAAAGATACAAGATAAAAATTCTAGGGAGATTGGATTTACTGTTAAAGTCATTCTTTGGAAGAATAATTATACCTGGCTTTAAAGGATTATCTCTGTATGCTGTAGGTTCATTTTTTTTCAAAGGAATTTTGGAAAGATCTGTAACTCTTAGAGCTTCATCAGTTGCATTTAATCTGTTTATTTCCTTATTCCCTGCTATGATTTTTCTTTTCAGTCTTATTCCATTCATTCCACTAGAAGATTTTCAATATCAGCTCTTTGGAGTTCTTGCCGAGGTGCTTCCTGATACTGCATATGCACTGATGCATGAAACAATTTCGGATACAATCTTAAACCAACGAAGTAGTGTTTTATCTTTAGGTTTTTTCTTGATGCTATTTTTCTCTTCCAACGGAGTAATGTCCCTAATTGAGGCTTTTAATCATTCTTACCATGAATTCGAAACAAGAAGCAATATCAGTATTAGACTAATTTCCATAGTGCTGGTTCTAATCTTAAGCTCATTACTTTTTGTTGCAATCTCAATGATTGTTATGGGGAATAGCTTTTTTATTAAATTTCTATTAAAGCATCCTGCTTTATACGACAACAACATGCTTTACTTCCTTGTTGCTTTTGCAAAATGGACACTGATTGTAGTGCTTTATTTTCTTGCTATTTCATTTTTATACTTTCTTGCACCTTCAAAGAAGAGTAGATTTCGGTTTATCACTCCAGGAGCTATATTTGCAACGGTTATGCAAATTCTCACAGTCTTAGGTTTTTCATACTATGTCAACAATTTTGCACAATATAATAAGTTATACGGATCAATCGGAACCGTAATTGTTGTGATGATGCTTATTTACATCACCTCTCTCGCATTGATTTTAGGATTTGAGCTAAATGTGAGCATATTGAGCGGAAAAAAGAAAATCTTGAGAAAATTATAAATTTTTCTATTTGTATCATTATTTTTTTTATTTTTGGATTAATTGTTTACAGTCTGTATCAGCCAAAGAAATACTGAAGCTAGATTGATACTAATTAAACTTGAATTTTATGAAAAAACTTTTACTTAGCATTTTTGTAATTGTCTTGTCATATGCAACGTATGCTCAGCCTACGGTAGCTGAAGACTTTACAGTAACTGACATCGATGGCGTAGAACATAACCTTTTTACTTATCTCGATCAGGGAAAATATGTGTATTTGGATTTTTTCTTAACCACTTGAGGCGGCTGTATAGCGTCTGTCCCGACGCTCAATAATATCTATACCAGATTCGGTTGTAACGAATTTGATATGATTGTTTTAGTAGTTTATGGAGGAAATCCTTCTGATGAAGATGTTATCGCATTCCGTGACGAACATGGAACAATATTTCCGATGGTAAGTTCTCAGGGTGGTTCAGGCTCCGTTGTTGGTTATTATGGTGTTGAAGGTTATCCTGAAACTGTCCTAATTAAACCTGACAGAAGTGTAATCTGGGATAGTGACGACCCTGACTTGGGTGTTATCGCAGATATCGTGGAGCTAGGACCGCAACAGAATGCTTGTCCAGATCAATGGCCAATTCCTGATTTCTCTGGAACTCCTCTTGTAATTCCAATAAACACAGGAGTTACCTTTACAGAGCATTGTCAAAATCCTGTTCAACAGTGGATATGGTCATTTGAAAACGGAACTCCTCCCGACTTTAACGGCCAAAATCCACCAGAAATAATTTATAATGTTGCTGGATATCACGATGTTAGCCTTATTGCTCGTAACGAATTTGGTAATGAAAACTCGATAACCAAAAATGACTATGTTTTAGTCTACGAGCTAGCTGACGACACTGTAATTGCAGGATTTTCTGCAAATCAGGTAATTGTTATTGCTGGCAATTCTGTCGACTTTACCGACTTGTCGTATGATTTTCCTTTCGAATGGCATTGGAGTTTCCAAGGAGCTGCTACTCCAACATCTCTAACACAACATCCTCAAAATATTGTTTACAACTCTGCGGGGCTTTACGATGTTCAGTTAATCGTTCGCAACTCTGTTGGATACGACACATTATTAATTGAAGATTATATCAGAGTCATTCCAGAAGTAGGAACGGAAATTCCGGTAGCAAACTTTACAACTCAAAACAGACTTGTTAAAGTAAATACTCCAGTTGTTTTTCAAGATTTAACTACTAATAATCCTATGTTCTGGTCATGGGCATTTGAAGGTGGAGATCCTGCTTTCTCAAATGAACAACTTCAACCAGCTGGAATCAGATACCCACAAACAGGTTTCTTTGATGTAACTCTTAATGCAGGTAACATCAATGGCGCCGATGTGTTAACAAAAAGAGATTACGTTGTTGTTTACGACTCATTTGTAGGAACTATTTGTGATACTGTTGCAAATCTATTACCTGGCGAAATTCCTTATGCTATGCAGATTAACGGAATGACAGGCTATTATGGTGGACATAATTCAGACGATATTTCGATATATGCCGACTATTACGACTTCCATACATACAATCAAGTTTATGGTGTTATCGTCCCTGTGTTACAGGTCGACCATATCAGCAATAGTTCATATATCAGATTTATGACATGGGATGGCGCTGACGATGAGCCAACAACAATTCTTTCAGACCAGAAAGTATATCTAAGAGATGTTCGAGAGAATTATATTCAAGTAATTCTATTTGACGAGCCTCTTGAGGTTGATGGCCCATTCTATCTTGGTTATTCAATTAACTATGCCGATGGTGATAACTTTGTTGTAGGTATGGCACCAAACCGCGGACATGGTGGCATTAATACTCTTTGGGTTAATAAAGGCGGCGATTGGTTCCGGTCTTCATCTGAATATGAAATTTCAACTTCTACTGGAATCAGACCTCTAACTTGTTTGGTTGGTATTGAAGACGAAGTGTTAACAGAAAACACAGGAATCTATCCAAATCCTTGTTCTGATAGATTATTTGTAAATAATGATTTAAATTTTGACAAAGGCGACTTTGTTGAGATTTTTGATAAAACTGGAAAAACTATCACAATGCAATTTGCCGAAGATGGTTCGAATTCTTTAGAAATTAATACCGAGAACATTGTTCCTGGAGTTTACTTCGCAAGAATTTTCACAAAAGGCAGTTTGATTGTCGAAAAAATAAGCATTATCAGATAGTTTTGCTATCTGCAAAAAATCTAAAAATATCATCTTTGTTGTTTTCCTTAACAGCGAGATGATATTTTTCGTTTTTGTAAACAAAATACCTATAGGTTTTACCTGTTAATCCCAAAGTAGGATAATTGTCAACAACCGACTCCTCGCAACGCCATAGTGTATATGCTCCCTTTTTAAACACCATCACCATTTCTGCTTTTCCGGCAGATGCAAAAGGCATTTTAAGACTCTTTACAGTGCCTACAGTTTCAACACTCTTTGTTCTTGGAGTAAACTCTCCTGCAACTGAACACATTATTCCAATTGGAATAAATAACATGATTGATATAAGTAACTTCTTCATAACTTTTATTTTTAAAATTTTTAATAAATCTTTTCAACAAAAGTACGTACTAAATGACCCTTTTATGGTTAATACAAAGCTAAATGAAAGCTAAAAAATGTTAATACCATATAAAAACAAAAAGGGCTATATTACTGATATTCAGAACTATAACCCTTTTTTAAAATATGTAATTTCTTAATTTAAGTTAATATTGTTAATGAAATGCTAAGAAATCATTGAAAGACAAAATGCTTTTTCTATTCAACAGGGTTATTAACCACACCTGTAAACAAAATTACACCAGTACTTAATTCTCTAATAACAAAAACAAATGGACGATTAACAGTAATATATAATGGTGCATCGGGGTTAACAGAAGTAACTCCCACTTCAACAGAGGTAACAGCAGCTGCTTCGGTTCCTTCTTCGTTTACATCAATATATGTTTTATGTTTAATTGCCGAAACATACAAACCACCAGTCCCATTTATTCCTGAGAAATCGGCAAGGCCATCAACAAACATATCCGTCATACCGAGAGCCTGTAGCGGAGGAACTAAATTATTTTCGAAATCGAATTTGAATTTTGGCAAGGATAAAATCGAATTCCTAGCAACTAAGCCAACACATAGTTCTTGCCATTTTTCGTTATTTAAATTAAAAATTACATCACCAGTTGAATTATCTCCAGCAGGCAAAATCACATCCATAACAAAGTTTCCTTGACCATAAGGAATTTCAACCATTGATAAATCAGCATCATAATAATATTTTAATTCTGCTTCCATCTTCATCATGTCCACTTCTGAGGTTAGTGATTCAGAAACATAGAAATCTTGTTTTTGAGTCTCTGACTGATCAAATTCATATTTCCAAGTACCGAAAAAATAAACTGCATTAATAAGGTACATCACAGCATCGTTGCCGATATTATCAATAATATCTGGTATTTTACCATTTGTTGCATCCGACACCCAACTATTAATAATATCTGGGGCATTGGCTGCATCAAAATCAATAGCAGATACTTCGGCATTGTAGTAATCCTGATTAACCGAGATAAATTCAGGCAAAACAGTGAATCCGTTTCTATACCATATAGAATTTGCAATCGAGAGATTCACATCTTCATCGAGATTTACAATCTCATCCATTATGTAGCCAAAATAGCCATTAAATTCTGCTAGCTCAAAACCTGCAAACTCCATAGAGTTAAGCATTTGATCCAGAGTATTATTCTTTGCTCCATTTGCAGTCATTGCCAGAGCATAATCAATACTTAAAGGCGAAATCATATAATTATTATCCGCCTCAATCGAATCTATTTTCTGTAATAATCCAAGGGAGAAACCATTTCCTGCAATAACAATTTCTTTTTGCTTTGCAGATAGCTCAATGTCCTTAACTTGATTATTTTTATCTTTATCACAAGAATTTAAGATTGCCATAAAGGCTATCAAACAAATAAAAATTACTGTGGTTTTCATACGCATTATATTGATTGATAAATAATTACAACAATATTAACGAAAAAAACAACATAAAATTGCAACCTAACTTGTAAAATTATTATCTTTATAAAAATATTGAAACTATACCAAACTTGATAAAAATGCGACATACCTTGTTTGCTATTCTAGCAGTACTTTTTTCTGCATGGCATGCGCAATGCCAGATTGTCGCCGACACCTTCTATATTCCTAACTATCCTATTCCCGAGATTTATTACACAGATGAAGCGCCTGAGTTGCCGGATAATGTTTGGAATCATAAATTGAAGTATTTTCCGCCATGGTTTTATGATCAGTACGAGTTGCCAAACTGTGGTCAGAGTTCTGGAGTGTATAATTGTTTGAGTTATGAATTTAATAGGTTGTTTGATAGAGCTGCAGATTCTACGAATATTTTTAGTCCAACATATTCTTATAATATGCTCTGCGAAGGTAATGGTTGGTATGGTGTGAGTGCATTTGATTCTTGGAATTTGATTAAAAGTCAAGGAAATCCAACTATATCTGATTTTGATGAATTCGCAGAGTTTGAATCTTCTAATGGTGAAAAGGATTATAGAGGCCAACATTGGATGCAAGGTTATGAAAATTACTTGGCAGCTTTCAAAAATCGAATTTCAGGATATTATAGTCTTAATGTATCAACTGACGAAGACTTGAAAATACTAATGCACTATTTCGACGACCATCTGGATGGGGGCGAAACTGGTGGAACAGCAATATTTTACTCAAATGCGTATTTCATGCATACTGGGACAGAACCTACTGTAATCGATTCTGTTTTGTGCTTTCCAAATGAAAAAACTAAAGTTATCTCCTATATTTCCGGTCAACCCACACATAGCATGACAATAGTGGGCTATTACAAAAATACGACAATTGATTTTAACGGTGATGGAATGATAACAGACAGTATAGACATTAATGGAGACCACATTCTTAATCGTCATGATAATGAGAAAATCCTATGGATAATAATAAATTCATACGGAGACTATTGGCCTTACAGTATGTTTCTATTTAAATATGGACTCACCGACAAATTCTGGAATAAACAGGTATTTATCCCTGTTCCAGATACAGCCTATACCCCTGAATTAACTTTTAAACTAAAGTTGAAACATGCCTGTCGTAACTCGATAAAGATTAGTGCCGGAATTTCATCTGATCCAGAATCAGAATACCCTGAAAAAGTTATAGATTTTCCTATTTTCAATTTCCAAGGAGCTCAACACAACATGACAGGTCTTGATTCTTTGCAAAACTCTGATATCCTTGAGTTTGGTATCGATGTGAGTGATTTAAAAAAGCAAGTCTCTTTAACAGGAGATTCAAAAATATTTTTAAGAATTGAAAACGCAGGTGGTTTGGATGGTGAATTGCAATACTTTTCTATAATCCAGTATAAAAACGGCATTGCCGATGAGCAAAAGATTGTTTCAGAGCCCACAACAATTTATGCAGCTACAGTTTCAAATTTCTCGGGAGGTCAATTTCTTTATTCTCAAGCAGAAGACGACATTCTGCAACTTGATGCCCCAAAATTTCTAGCTACTAATCAAGGTGACGAAATAGAGTCAAGTCTTTCTGGTTATGGAGGAAAATCGCCATATTCTTATTTGCAAGTAGTATCAAATGAGTATTCACAGGAATATCTAAACGAGTCTTATTCGCAGACAGAAGGATTAGTTTTTAGTATTGATACTTTAACCGCTATTGGCGCTGGGTGGCAAATTCCATTTGCTGGAACTTTATGGGACAGTATATATGTAGGTAGTAATGCGACGATATCCTTTACTGGAAGAAACAAACCACCATTAAAATCATATCCATACCCTCCAATCCACAGTTCCTATTATGATGATTTGCAAATTGATATTTTTAGTGGATTTTATTTCCAAGAAAAGGTGGCCTATGCTATTGAAACAAGCGATACTTGCATCACAGTTTGGTTTGACGATGTAGCCAATACAGGAGCAAAATTTTCAGCAAACATATATCGTGACGGAAGGATTAAGATGTCATATTCAGGTGTTGAGGATTATTACCTAAGATCTGCAGGACTTAAGACATATTGTAACTCATACTTTAGTGGTTTGTGCTCTCCAGGAGTTTCGTTGCATAAAAACACAGTTGTTTTCCACCCTTTGAATGTTAGTCGTGATATTTTGATTTCAGAAAACGGAGAGTTCATGGTTCCAGCAACCAATACCGAAGGAACACGAGATATCTATTTTATGCTTTCTGATGCTAATTTAGACAACTCAATAATGAGAACAAGAATAGAAGTTTTGGGAGCAGAGGTCTCTGGTCAGATTTTCCCTAATCCGTTTAAGGAGAATGCTTATCTCGAATATAAGAGCCTTGATTACAGCCAACTTGAGATATCTATATATAATATTTCAGGTCAAATCGTTGCGAATTTTACCGAAGAATTACTCCCAGGAACTAACATTATTAAAATTTCTTCACAAGAGCAGAATCTCAAATCTGGAATTTACACATGTGTCTTAAAAACTGAGCAGTTGAGTAAGAATTTGAGAATGGTAGCGTTATAAATTCAACATTCTCAGAGTTATGTCTCCGTAACGTCGGGATGCTCTACCAACTGAACCAATCATTTTTTCAACTAATTTTCGTGATTTCCAACTTTTAATCGTTTTTTCGCGCTGCATCGCCAGCGACTTCTCCAAATATTCTTCTGTATAAACAATCGTCCAGTCATTAGAAGTTCCGGTAAAACCAACATGCTCAGAGTTATGTTTTCGAAGTCGCTCCTCTAAATGATCACCTGTGAAGCCAATATAATATTTATCAAGAGTTTTCGAATAAAGAATGTAAACAAAGTATTCCATAACAAAGTTTATCTGTTTCTAATAAACAAAAAGAGCTGCGAAATTCGCAACTCTCTTTTGTGACTGATTGGGGACTCGGACCCCAGACCCTCCCGACTTAAAGTCGGGATG
>CAZOHR010000024.1:0-20113 GCA_964579045.1 uncultured Bacteroidales bacterium
TTGACAGCAAGGTAAATGATTGTGTAAGCATGTCGGGCAACGTGGGAAAACCCGTTAAACTTTTTCACAGACAACTACAAGGCGCAGATAATTATGCTCTTGCTGCTTAATTGAATCAAGTAGATTAAGCTTAATCCCGGTGCTAGGCATTGGGACGAGATATCCCTCGATTGGACCGTCCGGTTCCGCTTCGGCCAAGGGGTAGCGAAAAATACCGGAATAGTTTACCCGAAGCTCCGGCGGGCGAGCAAAATTAAGGAGATAAGGATTGGGTTTGGGTGTCTGCTCCCGGATTTGGTCCCGACAATCAATAGTAGAATAAACATGTAGAAAGCACCTTTGTTTCTTGTTTGGACCCGGGTTCGATTCCCGGCAGCTCCACAAAAAAATACGACACGATGAATTTTGGTCGTATTTTTTTTATCATTGTTTGAGTTTTTGTGAAGTATTCTTAAAGTAAATGACTCTTCACATCGAACAGTTGAATTGGATAGATGTAATTATTATGAAACTTTCATTCCTCCATTGCATCATAAACCACCTGATGTACATTCTGTAAAACCTTCTGACCCAATAATTGCCAGTTATTTACATTTGGATGAAGCCTATTAGATAAGAATACATAAACAATATCATTTTCGGGGTCGACCCACATTACACAACCAGTAAAACCAGTATGTCCATATGTAGAAGCAGGAGCGGAGGGGGCATTAAGGTTTCGTGAAGCAGCTTTGTCAAAACCTAGCCCACGATGGTTTTCGGGTTGTGTTGCAGCGAACATATTTATGGTGCCTGGGTTCAAATATCTTTGACCACCATAAGAACCACCATTTAGCCACATTTGTCCAAGTATACCTAAATCGGAGGCAGTAGAAAACAATCCGGCATTCCCAGAAATCCCGCCCAACATTGCTGCCGATGGATCATGAACATTTCCATAAACTACTTGCCTGCGCCAAAAACTTTCATTTTCTGTTGGGGCAATTCTGTTTCTTGGAATATTAAAATTTAGTGGCGTGAAAGTAGAATTCTTCATCCCTAAGGAATTGTAAAACTCATCTTTTACAAATCTATCTAGTGGTTTTCTATTAACTGTATCAATAATTGTTTGAGCCAAAATCATATTCATGTCGGTGTACTGATAGGTACTCCGATTAAAAGTACCCAGTCGTTTTACATCTTCCCACAATGTGTCGCGCCACCTGTTTTGCAGGTACATGTTATCAGCAATCTTAAATTCTGCCGAGTCTTTTACCCATTTGTTGCTATAATAGTAATTCCATGCTTCTTGGCGTGGGTATGTTTTTTTTACAGCATCTTTGTTGCCCGATTTTTTTTCTTCTTCGAGCTTCCACTTTGCATACGATTCTTCGAAGAACATATAAGGCAATATTGGAAGTGATGGACTTATCCCACTCTGATGCACTAATAAAGCTCTTACTGGAACTTGAAAAATATTGGCCGAAGGAGTAGTTTTGGTAATAAATATTTCCTTTCGCTGCAACATTGAGTCGTTTAGATAAACAGTATCTTTGTTTTGCGCGAGTTCTTTTATCTGCAAATTTGTCTTCCCCGCTATCATCACAGTGTCAATAATAGTTACGGTGTCGGGTTTGATTTTTCCGTAATCTATTTTAGTGTTTTTGAAATATTTCTCAAGTTTGTCATCCAACCTAATTCTACCACTTTCTACCATTTTCATCATTGCTAGAGTAGTTGCACATATCTTGGTTAGCGATGCAACATCGTACATGTCTGAATTGTCAACAGCATTTGTTCTGGAGTAATCGAGGTAGCCAAAAGACTTTTCGTAAACTACAATTCCGTTTTTTGCAACAAATACCTGACAGCCAGGAAATGCGCCAGTAGATATAGCATAGTTAACGATACTGTCAATATCTTTGAGTTTTTCTGAATTTAAACCTGCATCTTCGGGTAAGGAATATTTGAGTCTGATTTTAGGAGTGTAAAGCCCATAACCGTAGGAAATAGTATCGTTTATTTCAGTTGCAAGGGAACCACTGGCAGATATTCCTCCAAATATCAATTGCGCCGCAAAAGAGTAACTTGTATTGCTACTACTGTACACTTGCACTATGCTGTGGGCTGGTATATCCATAATTCCCTGCTGAATTTTACCGAGATTGATAAAGATTTTGTTTTTGTCGAAATCTTTAAGGTGACTTATCAAGGCTGCTGGAACCGAATCGGTAATTCCACTTTCGTAAACAACTATCAAAGTATTTGCTCCAGTAGGGTATGATGGAGATTTATCAGATTTTAAGTCAAAATACGAAATAGTGTAGTTAGTGCAATATTTAGAAAGTTTGGCAATAAACTCGTTTGAATTAGTTTTGGTTGCAAATATTACATGGACTTTCTGATTGATGTTTGTCAATGGTATAAGACTTTTATCATTCTTAAGAACTGTAATTGATGCCTCTGTGATGTTGCTTTCCAATAGTTTAATATCAAGTCCAGCGGAAATGCTGTCGAGGGACTCTTCTTTTTGATTAGCCCATAATCCAGCCCTTAAAACCTTTGAGCTTTTTAAAAACAGGTCTTCTTTGGAATTACTTTTTCTTATAAGCTTTGTCAATTCTTTATTTTCTTCCACTGCATTACTTGAGCTCAACAGAATGTCAGATTTCACAAGAGTTTCTTTGTCGGGTAATTTGTCATTATCTATATTAAGAATTATCAAGCCATCGAAGCCAGTTTCGTTTAATAAGTCGAATTGAGACGATTTATAAATAATTATCCCACAAAGACCAGATTTACTAAGCTTGGTAATAATTTCCACCAGAAACTTTTTATTGTTATCGCTAATTTTTTCTGGCAAATCGCGAAGGCTAATTATACTTAGTATCTTATTCTCATGAAGTATATTTAGTTTTATGGCTAACTTATTTACAATTTGGTTCACCGAAGAACTGTCACATTTTTCTGGTATTTCAAACTGCATTACAAGCGAATTTACATTCTTGAGGCGGAGCTGTTCTGCTTGGTAAGTGTAATAGCGCGAAAGAATTAAACTATCATTAATTGTATTGAGTAAATTTGGTGAGACAAACATGACACTGTCATTGGAGAATTCGGGGAGTAAGTCTTCGCTTATAGCTCTAATAAATTTCTTGTCAGTTGGTAAGATTTCGAAGTTATTAAGGATTTCGCAATTGTTTTGTTCAAGATAAAAATAGCCAGAAAACGATGTTTGAACATCTTTCAAATTGGCAATACTGTCTTTTCTATTGGTAAGAAAAATCAAACTTGAAGCCCTTGCCTCGGCATTCATTTTTTCAACAATAGAATCTACTGCAGTTGATGAATATTTATAAAATGCGGCATTGCCATCTTCGGGGCTATGATAATTTCTGTTACTTAAAACAAAAAAGAGAATAAGCAAAATTACTGTAATACCAACGATTATTGGTATCCATAATTTTTTGCGAGTAAACAAGTTTTTAAATTTCATTAATCATGGTTATGTAACACAAAAGTACATAAACAATTTTAAGAGTTTTGCACCTAAATGTAATTTTTTTTCAAATCGATCGGAATAGAATTTTAATGAACCGAAGCTCGGCGCAGCCAATAATGCAGGTTAAGCTATTCGTTAAAAAGAAAATGTGTTATATTTGTAAAAAGTAATGATATGAGTGCAATTGAAATTAAAAAGAATTTTCATCTTTTGATAGATAGTATTGATAATGAGAACCTTTTGCTTGATTTTTATGATATGATTAAAAATAAAATTGGCACTAAGGATGGGCAATTGTGGAATAGATTAAGTTCTCAGGAACAAATTGAATTACTTAATGCTTTTGAGGAATCCAAGAATACTGACAATTTATTGTCAGTAGACGAATTGAAAAATAAACATAGTCAATTGTAATGTGAAGAAAATATTTATATTGTTTATATTAGTAGAAGTATCTCTTTCTTGCTTCTCCCAGAAAATTGCTTTTGAAAACGTCGGGGTTTTCGTTAGCCCACATGTGCAATTTTGTCAAGATTCTCTTTTTAATGATAGTCATTCTTATTTTTCTGGTCTCTCACTAGGATTGACTACAGATATAAAGTTTACCCAGAAGCTCTCAATAAACTGCTCTGCAGCTTATTTAGATTTGTCTTTCTTGATGCCAAAAGGTCTGATGTATAGTTATGTTGTTTACAGTAGAATTGAATCACATAGACTGGAGTGTAATTTATCCGCACATTACAATCTTAATGAAAGTAAAAATGGAAATAATTTTTATTTTCATTTGGGACCTCAAATATGTATGAATTTTCAAGATAAAGTATATTGGCAGGATACACTTGTTGTAGATGGACAGAAAACTTGGGTTTCTTCACTACTCGTTTATGGAGGAGCAGGCTATAATCTTAATATTTCGGAAAAGCTGGGAGCTAACATAGATTTGTGGATGCGTGCACCTGTTTGGCGTAATTGGCATGCTAGGCCAGAATATATTACTTACTTTTTGAATCATTTACTTGGAATAAACTTCGGCGTTGTTTATAAATTTAACAGCAAACAATTACTAAACAAATAGTGTCTCATTAAAAGTACTAAGCAGATTTATTCTACAATACTCTTCCATCAACTTTTCAATAGCCTTTTTCCCTTCATTTCCTAAGTCAATCGAGAAGTTATTTACATAAAGCGCAACATGCTTTCGGATGATTTCCTCTTCCAATTCAACCGCATTTTGCTTCATGAATTTCATTGCAGAATCAGGATTCGCAAAAGCATATTCGATACTTTTTTTAAGAATTTTGTTTATATCTGACTTTACATTTTCGGGCAAAGATCTTTTAATTGCAATACCTCCTAGTGGAATCGGTAAATTAAATTTTTCCTCCCAAAGATTTCCTAAATCGGCAATTAGATTTAATCCTCTTTTTTTATAAGTAAATCTGGTTTCATGAATTACTAATCCTGCATCACACTCTTCGCTTAATACAACATCCTCTATATCCGAAAAGAGATATGGTTTTTTATTTTGTGTGGCTGGAAATAGAATTTTCATGAGCAAATTTGCTGTGGTATTTTCGCCAGGAATAGCAATTTTACAATCTGCGAGTTCATCAACATAAATCTTTCTCTTACTAACTAATAAAGGTCCGCAATTTTTACCGAGAGCTGCACCCGAATTTAATAATTGGTAGTTTTCGATAATCTTAAAAAAAGAATGAAAACTAATTTTTGAAATATCAGATTCCGATGTAAATGCCATTTTGTTAAGTTGCTCAACATCGCCCATGTGCAAATCAAATTTGTAATCACCAGTGTCGATTTTTTTGTTTAACAATGCATCAAAAATAAATGTGTCGTTTGGACAAGAGGATATGGCAAGTGATAGTTTCATTTTATTTATTTATAAAATTTACGATGCTGCTGCTATAATTATTTATAGGTGTTTTTAAATCCCAGTCTTCTCTTTTTGTTTCACCAATCATGTTTGAAATTCCACGAATCTGAATAAAATTCTTTTTAAAATGTTTGCAAACCATCATAAAAGCTGCTCCTTCCATGGTTTCTATTTCGGAGTTTTCGTATTTCTTAATCTCAGGTATATTAACTGTTACAGCATTTGCTTTTGGTAGATTCTTGAAAAATGGAGGGTAATCAGATGTGTTGTAAATAAAACCATTATTTATCAAATTCTGAAATTGCTCATTAAATTTTAGTTGAAAAACCGGCTTAAATCCAGAATCTGTATTGAGTCCAATATCTCCAAAATTATCAGAATAAACATTTACTACAGATCCTATTTGAATATCTTTCGAAAAACTTCCTGCAATGCCAGCATTTATTATCAAATCATATGTCCTTATTTCAGATAATGCAAACATTGAGAAAATTGTTGCAGGAATACCTATCCCAGTAATTAGCAAATCGGTTTCTTTCTCCTTGCATGAAAAAAAGTACGGAGAAATTTCACGAAGATCTAAATCTTTGATAATCCCTTCTGCTTCAAACTTTGTAGCCGATACAATAAGTATTTTCATAAAAGATGTTTGAACAAAAATAAACTTAATTTGAGGATTTTTTGTTTTATTTGCAAAAAAAATAAAATGGAAGATTCTCTCAACAATCCAGAAAATGGCGGTTATGTAAAAACTGAGAAGTATGATAAAACTAAAACTGAGTTAATTGCATCGCATTATTCTGAGATAATTTCATTATTAGGAGAAGATATTACGCGTGAAGGACTTCTTCAGACTCCAAAACGTGTTTCAAAAGCAATGCAGTTTCTTACTCAGGGTTATAATATGAATCCAGAAGAAATTCTTAGATCTGCAATGTTTCGCGAGGATTACAGACAGATGGTGATTGTTAAAGATATCGAACTTTACAGTATGTGTGAGCATCACATGTTACCATTTTACGGAAAGGCTCATGTTGCATATATTCCAAATCATTACATAACTGGACTAAGCAAGATTGCCAGAGTTGTTGATGTATATGCACGTCGGCTACAAGTTCAGGAGAGATTAACCACACAAATTAAAGATTGTATTCAAAATACTTTAAAGCCATTGGGTGTTGCAGTTGTAATTGAAGCACATCATATGTGTATGCAAATGAGAGGCGTGCAAAAACAAAACTCAACTACCACAACTTCCGATTTTACAGGTGCATTTTTAAAAGAGGCCACCCGTAAGGAATTTTTATCACTCATAAACAGAAATTAACTATAAATTAACAAACAGATTATGAAAGCTTATGTATTTCCGGGACAAGGTTCCCAATTTGTAGGAATGGGTAAAGAATTGTATGATTCAAATCCAAAAGCCAAAGAATTGTTCGAAAAAGCTAACGAAATTTTAGGTTACAGAATTACAGACGTTATTTTTAACGGTACTGATGAAGATTTGAAGCAAACAAAGGTTACTCAGCCTTCAATATTCTTACATTCAGTTATCACTTATATGTGTCTCGAAAATCAGCCAAAACCTGATATGGTTGCAGGCCATTCTTTAGGCGAGTTTTCTGCATTAGTTGCAGCTGGCGCATTGAGTTTTGAGGATGGACTGAAGTTGGTTTATAAACGTGCGTTAGCAATGCAAAAAGCATGTGAGAAAAATCCTTCATCTATGGCAGCTATTCTAAATCTCGATTTTGATGTTATTGATAGAATTTGCGAAGAAATTGATGAAGTAGTTGTTGCTGCAAATTATAATTCACCTGGTCAGGTTGTAATTTCAGGATCGAATGCTGGAATCGACATCGCAATGGAGAAAATGAAAGAGGCAGGTGCAAAACGTGCATTAAAACTTCCAGTTGGAGGTGCATTTCATTCACCACTAATGGAGCCAGCACGCGAAGAATTAAGTGTTGCAATTAATGAAACTCATTTTAATACTCCAGCTTGTCCAATTTTCCAAAATGTAGATGGAAATCCAAATACAAATCCTGAGTCAATACGCGAGAATCTAGTTAAACAACTTACTAGTCCTGTTAGATGGACTTTGTCTGTGCAGAATATGATTGCAGCAGGAGCAACTCATTTTGTTGAGGTTGGCCCAGGAAATGTTTTGCAAGGTCTGGTTGGTAAGATAGATAGAAATATGACCACAGAAGGTATTCAATAAAAAAAGCGGGCTTGCCCGCTTTTTTTTATTGAATTATTGTTAGAAATTATTTAATCTCGAAGATTTTGCCACTGTTAAGCAAATCGTTCACATTCTTAATTTTTGTGTTTTCAATAGCATACTCAACTTGCTCTGTTAGCATTGCATCATAAGTAGCTTGCTCAACCGCCCTGATAACACCCACAGCAACTGGAAAATCAGGATATGTCATCCTAGCAAGCATATAATGCATGTTTGGATTTTTTGTTTTTTGGTTGTGAACCAGAATGTCATCAATTGTAATCCCGTTCTCTCCAATTACTACTGATTTTAATTCTTCGCCATCGAAAATGATACCTTTATTATTCTCTTTCCCATAAATCATTTTCTTGCCATGTTCCAAGAGAATTACTCTATCGTCGCGAACTTCTTTACCTACGATATTTTCATGAGTGGCATCGTTGAAAATGACACAATTTTGTAAAACCTCAATTATAGAAGTCCCTTTGTGTAAAGCAGCATCAATAAAAACATCTTCCATTCCTTTGGGTTCTTTGTCAATTACTCTGGCAAAGAAGGTTCCCTGAGCTCCCATTACAAGTTCTCCAGGTTCAAATGCTTTCTCTATTGTGCCGTCGGGAGAGGTTTTTGTAATCGAGCCAAGTGGTGTTGTTGGAGAGTATTGTCCTTTTGTTAAACCATAAATGCGATTGTTGAAAATCATTACATTTATGTCGATGTTTCTGCGAATCATATGAATGAAATGATTTCCGCCAATAGCCATTGAATCTCCATCTCCTGTTGCAATCCACACATGCAAATCTGGTCTGGCGGCTTTTAATCCTGATGCCACTGCTGTTGCTCTACCATGTAATGTGTGAAAACCATAAGTCTCCATGTAATATGGAAAACGCGACGAACATCCTATCCCGGAAACGAAAACTACATTTTCTTTTGTTACACCAGTTTCGGGTAATGCTTTTTGCACTGCTGCCAAAATTGGGTATCCACCACACCCGGCACACCACTTAACTGGACCACTAATTTGGAAATCGGCTCTGGTAAGTTTTTTATTAGTCTGTGTCATAATTATTTAACCTCCAGTATTTGTTTGAATTTTGTTTTTAATTCACTAATAAAAAATGGTAATCCTTGAATCTTGTTGAATTGATCCAACTTATATTCAGGAAACTGTGAGCGTAGATACTCGGCAAACTGTCCAAGATTTAATTCACAAACTACGCGTTTTTTAAATTTAGATAGAACTTCAGCTGTATTAGTTGGTAATGGAAAAATATAATTGAATTGTGCCAAACTGATATCTAGTCCTTCTTCACGTAATTCTTTAACGGCAGAGTTTAGTGCACCAAATGTACCACCCCAGCCAATAATCAATAACTCGCCACCATCTTGATTTCCAATAATCTCCTGTTTTGGAATATAGTTGGCAACAAGATTTATTTTTTTCGCTCTCTTAAGGCTCATAACTTCGTGATTGTATGGGTCGTGAGAAACCTGTCCATAAACATCAGATTTCTCTAGTCCACCAATTCGATGTTGTAGGCCTTCTTGACCTGGAACAGCCCAGAAACGATTCATTTTCTCTGGATCGCGGCGATATGGTAAATAATCTGGATCATTGTCCTTTACCAAAGGGGTATTGATTTTAGGAACTTTGTAAAAATCAGGAATTTTCCATAATTCTGTTCCATTAGCAAGGTACCCGTCAGTGAGTAGAATTACTGGAGTCATGTGCTCAACAGCAATTCTGCATGCCTCATATGCATAGTGAAAGCAGTTTCCTGGAGAACTAGCTGCAATGACTGGTAAAGGAGATTCGCCGTGGCGACCATGAATAGCTTGCATTAAATCACTTTGTTCTGTCTTGGTTGGTAAACCAGTAGATGGGCCACCGCGCTGAACGTTTACGATAACTAAAGGTAATTCTGTTATTATTGCAAGTCCAGCAGCTTCAGTTTTTAGTGCTAGTCCTGGGCCTGAAGTGGATGTAGCACCCAGATATCCGCCGAAACTCGCACCAATAGCTGTGCAAATACCTGCAATTTCATCTTCCGCTTGAAATGTTTTTACTCCAAGATGTTTGCGATAACTTAATTCCTGCAATATTTCTGTAGCAGGTGTAATAGGATAGGAGCCAAGAAATAGTTTTAATCCTGCTTTTTCGGCACCTGCAATTAAACCCCATGCTGTAGCAACATTCCCGGTTATTTGCCTGAATTTACCTTTTTTGCCTTTTGCTGGGTTTACAAGGAATTGTGTAGCTATTGCTTCAACTGTTTCTGCATAATTATAACCTGCATGTAGTACAGCAATATTTACTTTAATTAAATCTGGTTTTTTAGCAAATTTCTTATTAATAAAATCTTCACCAATCTGCAAATCTCTATTAAAAAGCCAAAACAAAAGACCCATCACAAACTGATTTCTTGTTTTGTCAGCGGTCTTCTGGTCTATTCCTAGCTCCAGTGAATTTACAGTCGATCTGGATAGAGAAGTAATAGGTGCTTTTATAACTGTAAAGCCATTCAAAGACCCATCACTAAGTGGATCTTCGATATACTCTGCTTTTTTGTAATGTTTATTGTCGAAATTGTCGATGTCAATAATTATTGTAGCACCAGCCTTTACCCATTTCATATTGGTTTTAAGTGCAGCTGGATTCAAAGCTATAAGAACATCTGCAAGATCTCCAGGGGTTTGAATTTCCTTTTGCCCAATGTGAACTTGAAATCCCGAAACGCCTGCAATAGTTCCTTGTGGAGCTCTGATTTCGGAAGGGTAATCTGGGAAAGTTGATAGGTCATTTCCAAAGCTCGCCGAAGCATCAGAAAATTGTGTTCCAGTGAGCTGCATACCATCGCCAGAGTCACCTGCAAACTTCACTACTACTTCATCTAATTCGATTATTTTATTAGGATCTTTAGCCATTTCTCTTTTTTGTTGGTTTCAAAAGCAAAATTAATGACTTATTACTTAAACTTTGGCATTTTTGAATGTTTTATTAATTGTTTAAAAACATGGATATGTTTTATAAAATAAAAATACCATATAAGCAATTGATTGGTATGAGTTTTTACCAAATATTTTTGTTCTTTTTAAGAATTATCGAGGCCTTATTTTGTCAATTCGTAGCTAAGAACTATAAAATAATTACAGCAAATAACTTGGAAATTGTTTAACTCTTTTTTTTATCTGAAGGATTAGATTCATCAATAGCGTTATACTGAAATCCAAGTCTTTTGCCAGTTTGTACCTGATGCTTATTGATTTTATCTTTCATATATTCAACAGAAATAATCTTGATATCGTTGTAAGGTGGTACAAGTAAATCGAATTTTAAAGCATAAGCAATTGTAGATTCAACTAATATGCGCATATTGTCCGAATTAACTTGATTCTTGCCAAAAGTAGGGAAGTTAAACCCTAATTCACGCCTTCCTTCGATGAAGAAAGTAGCGTCTTTGTTGATAAAGATTCTACCAATTAAATATCCTAGATCGTCTAATCTATTGTATTTAAAAGAGTCGGCAAGAAAATTATAGATATTTATTATTCCAGAATAAGTCATCAACGGTTCCTCAACATAATAATTGTCTTTCCATATTTCGTGATTTCTTGGGAATTCAAATATGTTGGAATGCATATTAAAAATTATAAGATCACCAGCAATCTTTACTTCTGCTTCAAATACACCACGGTCGCGGAATTCGAGCAAGACTCTTTCATCTTCGCCCATGATTTCCTGATTATACTCTACAACTATATCCTGAAGTGTTTTCTTCAAAATTCGGAAAGTTTCTTTTGTCTGATCATAAACTACTTGCTTTAATACAGATTTCTCTTTCAGAGTATCGATGATATGTTGCTTTGTTGTTTTCTGTTCGCTCATAATGCTTAGTTTTAATATGATTTTGCAAATATAACACGGAATTTCGATGGTTTGCCCGAATAGATACACTTTCCTTCTTCTAAAACTGGATTTTGTGGAATGAGCCTTATTGTTGCTTTAGTTTCTTCTTTAATTTTTTCTTCAGTTTCGCGTGTTCCATCCCAGTGTGCTTCAATAAAACCAGGATTGGTTTCGAGTATATTCTTGAATTCGTCGTATGTGTCAACTCTGAAAGTATGTTCTTTACGGAATTCAATTGCTTTGTTGTAAATGTTTTCCTGAATCTCTGTCATAAGCGAATTTACTTTATCCAGAATTTCGGCATCAGCAATAATCTGTTTTTCAAGGGTGTCTCTTCTAGCAACCTCCCATGTATTATTGTCGTAATCTTTCGGGCCAATTGCAATACGAACTGGCACACCTTTTAGCTCCCACTCTGCGAATTTAAACCCTGGACGCTGCGAATCTCTGTTGTCGAATTTGTAACGGATACCCGCTTCTTTTAATTTTTTACAGAATAGTTCAACACGTTCGGATATCTTTGCAAACTCTTCATCAGTTTTGTAAATTGGAACTATAACTACCTGTATTGGAGCAAGTTTTGGTGGTAATACTAGTCCATTGTTGTCGGAATGAGCCATCACAAGTGCGCCCATTAACCTAGTTGAAACTCCCCATGATGTTGCCCACACAAATTCTTCTTTATTTTCTTTATTAAGAAACTTAACATCGAATGCTTTAGCAAAGTTTTGAGCAAGGAAATGTGAAGTACCAGCTTGTAATGCTTTTCCATCTTGCATCAACGACTCGATGCAGTATGTTTCTTCAGCACCAGCAAATCTCTCATTTTCAGACTTGGTTCCAATCAAAACTGGTAATGCTAGATATTCTCTAGCAAAAGTGGCATACACATTAATCATTCTTTCGGCTTCTTCAAGTGCCTCTACCTTAGTGGCATGAGCTGTATGCCCTTCTTGCCATAAAAATTCTGCTGTACGAAGAAATAATCGGGTACGCATTTCCCATCTTACAACATTTGCCCATTGATTAATTAACAATGGTAAATCTCTGTATGATTTTATCCAACCTTTGTAGGTGTTCCAAATTATTGTTTCGGAAGTAGGGCGAACAATTAGTTCCTCCTCTAACTTTGCTGTAGGATCTACTTCAATACCACCTTTTTCACTGTTTCTTAATCTGTAATGAGTAACAACAGCACATTCTTTTGCAAATCCCTCAACATGACTTGCCTCTTTACTGAAGAATGATTTTGGGATAAAAAGCGGAAAATATGCGTTTACGTGACCAGTATCCTTAAACATGCCATCCAAAACAGATTGCATTTTTTCCCAGATGCTGTAGCCATAAGGTTTTATTACCATGCAGCCTCTAACTGCTGAATTCTCAGCTAGGTCTGCCTTTATTACTAAATCATTGTACCATTGTGAGTAGTTTTCTTCTCTGTCGGTAAGTACTTTTGCCATATTATTTGGTATGAAATTTGCTATGAAAACGTCAAGTTCTTTAAAAATATTTTTGTTCAAAACTATAAAAATTCATAATATCATGAAAGCTTTATTTTACTTATCGTTAATTATTTTGGTTGTAGCAAGTTCCTGCACCGTAAATCTCTACACTACAGGCGGCTACGACGATGTTTATTATTCGCCGGGAGAGGTTAAAACTTCCGCTAGTACTAACGATGTTTCTTCTGTTGACCAGGACAAAGCAACTTATGAGGAAACATATAATTCCGAATTCGATAATAAGAATGCGGAGGAAGAAGTATATTATACAGAAGAAACAGTTTATGAGGAGTCTTATAATGGCGACGGTTCTTACGAAACCGATGCTTATTATGACGAGAATGGAAATTATGTTGAAAATAATTACTATTACGGTGATTATTATGAAGATGGTGGATACAATGGTTATTCTTCCTATTTTCACAATTTTGGTAATTACTATGTTCCTTACTATTACTACGATCCATACTCTAGATGGGATTGGGGTTGGTCATGGCATAGTGGTTGGTACTGTGGTTACAATAACTGGTACTCTCCATACTACAGTTGGGGATATCCTTATTATGGATACGGATACGGTTATGGCTACGGCTACGGAAATTGGGGATACGGTTACAATAACGGATACTGGAATGGTTATAATGACGGATACCACGATGGATATTGGGGTAATGGTTGGAACAATAACGATGGATATGCTGATAATGGCGGATGGGACAGTGAATACTACGGACATCGCGGTTCAAGCGGAGGAAACGGGTCTTCATCAACCGAAACTCCTAGGATTCCAGAAAATAATTCAAGTATTGTAACATCTACCTATACAGGTGACGGAACAAGTGTTCAAAATCAGAGTAAAGATGGTAGAGATGGCGACAACGGAATTAGTGGTGGTGTAATTTCAGCAGATAAAGTTCCTGTAACAACTGAAGAAGTTTCTAACTCGGGACGTGGTGATGGTAGTACTGTTGTTAATAACACAACAGATAAAACACCTGTTATAAATACAACTCCTAGTGATGTGTTACGAAACCCTGAATCATCAAGAAATAATGGAAGCTCTACTGTTGTGAACGAAAAACCATCAAGAAGTGTTGAAACTAATTCAAACTCGGTAAATTCTGTACAGGTTGATCCTTCTAGAAACAATAGCTCTTCAGGAAATTCAAATGTAAATAGCGGAACATCTACAACTAGAGAACCTGCTGATAATTCTGCTAGAACTTATAATAAACCAGAATATAATTCTGGCACAAATTATAATGTTGACAAACCTTCAAACTCTGGTACTAATAATAGTAGTAGAACAAATACAAATTCTGGAACTTCTACCACAACTACTAGACAACCTCAGAGTAGAGGCGGTTCTGAATCAAGTAATCATAGCTATACTAGACCAAGCAACAGCTCTGGATCTTCTAACTATAACGGTGGAAACAATAGCTACACTAAGCCATCAAACTCTGGAAACTCAACACCTGCAAGAACTAATTCAGGTTCAAGCTCTAGCGTTTCTGGAAGTTCAAACAGAAGTTCAGGTAGTTATAACTCAGGTAGCAGTTCATCGGGCAGCTCTAACAGAAGTTCTGGCAGTTACAACTCAGGTAGTTCTTCGGGAAGCTCTAACAGAAGCTCTGGTAGTTCTTACTCTGGTGGAAGCTCTTCTGGCGGTTCTAGATCATCAGGAAGTAGTTCTTCTGGAAGCAGTTCATCGGGTGGAAGCAGTTCAGGTGGATCAAGAAGTTCAGGTGGAAGTTCTTCAAGTAGTAGTTCTTCAGGTAGTAGAAGATAATTTTTAAAACTTAAAGTCATGAAAAAAGTAATTATATTAATAGGTGTAGTTTTGTCCTTAAGTACAATAATGTACGGACAAAATGAGGTGGATGCTCTTAGGTATTCATATTTGAATCCCGGTGGAACAGCAAGATATAATGCAATGGGCGGATCATTTGGAGCTCTTGGCGCTGATCCTTCTGTTCTCTACTTTAATCCTGCAGGAATGGGGGTTTATAAAAGCTCAGATTTTTCTTTCTCAACAGGATTTGTATTAACAAACAATTATGCAACTTTTGGCGGTCACGAAGTTTCAGATTACGACGTCAATTTTAATATCAATAACCTTTCTTATATTGGAACTATTCCTGTAAATAGTGATAATGGTGTTGCGACAATAAATCTTGGGATGTCATATAATAAGCTCAATAATTTTAATGAAAACATACTCATTAATGGAGAAAATGACTACAACTCAATGACAAATTGGTTTGCTGCAAGGGCTAATGGAACATATTATGCTAATCTTAATGGTAATGATAATTTCTATTCAAATTTGGCTTGGGAAGCATGGCTTATTGATCAAAATCTGCCAGATACGATGAGTTATATTGGTGTTAATAATGGTGTTTTTGGCTTAAATCAGAGACAGTTTATCTCTCGTAGCGGTGGGCAAGGTGAATATAACTTTGCATTGTCTGCTAATGTAATGGATAAAGTTTATATTGGAGCTTCAATGGGAATTCAATCTATAAATTATGAAGAGGTTAAAACATTCCAAGAAACAGATGTATTGGATTCTATTCCTGATTATAACTCATTTAGTTTTAAAGAATATCTCGAAACTAAAGGTTCAGGTATAAATTTTAAGGTAGGCCTACTATACTCGCCCGTACCATGGATGAGAATTGGAGGTGCTATTCACACACCCACATTCTACGATTTGCACGATAGATATTATACTACAATAAGTTCATCATTCGAAGATCCAAACAAATCAAAGACTATTGATTCTTATACAGCAGATTTCGATTATGAACTAACATCTCCATTCAGAGCAAACGCAAGTCTTGGGCTTATAATTGCAAAAATGGCTCTTGTTAATATTGATTATGAATATGTAGATTATACAATGGCTAGGCTTAGAAGTTATGATTATGGTTTTTTTGATGAGAACGATAATATAAGAAACGAATATAAGGCTTCGCACAATATTAAAATGGGTCTTGAATACAGACTTGGTCCAATTGCTTTTAGAGCTGGTGGAGCATATTATGGCTCTCCATATAATTCAGCTCATATTAATAGTGATTCTTACACAATGGTTTACAGTGGTGGTTTAGGTCTCAGATCCGATTACATGTATTTTGATGTTTCTTATTCTTACATTGGTGGAAAGAGTGTTTATTTTATGTATGAGTCAGATGATGTAACAAGCCCTGCTGCCGATATCGTTAAAGAACGTAGTCGAATTGTGACAACATTAGGATTTAAGTTCTAGTACAACTCAATATATATTCTAACTACCTGATAATTAGTAAAATAATTGTCAGGTAGTTTCGTTTTAATAGTAGAATGAAAAAATATTTATAAAAATTTAATCAAAATCATAACCTTTTTGTTTTTAATTCGTACTGACAACGAAATTTAAAAGTAAATTAACAATTTAATAAAGATTGGACTAAGAAGAAATGAGACAATTAAAAATTACAAAGTCGATTACCAATCGTGAAAGTGCTTCACTTGATAAATATCTTCAAGAGATAGGAAAAGAAGAACTTATAACAGTTGATGAAGAAGTAGAACTCGCGCAGCGAATAAGACAGGGTGATAGAATTGCACTCGAGAAGCTTACTCGTGCTAACTTAAGATTTGTTGTATCTGTTGCTAAACAATATCAGAATCAGGGCTTAAGTTTGCCCGACCTTATTAACGAAGGTAATCTTGGTTTGATAAAAGCAGCAGAGAAATTTGATGAAACTCGCGGGTTTAAATTTATATCATATGCTGTGTGGTGGATTCGTCAATCAATCTTACAGGCTTTGGCAGAACAGTCGAGGATTGTAAGACTCCCTCTTAATCAGGTTGGTTCATTAAATAAAATAAATAAAGCATTTTCTAAGTTTGAGCAGGAAAACGAAAGACGTCCTACATCCGAAGAACTTGCAAAAGTACTTGACTTGCCCGAGGATAAAGTTATTGATACTCTCCGTGTTTCGGGTCGTCACGTATCTGTTGATGCTCCATTTGTAAACGGAGAAGAAAATAGCCTATTGGATGTTCTCGAGAATTCAGATTTACCTAACACTGATTCAAAACTTATCAGCGAATCTCTCGCAAAGGAGATTGACCGTGCATTAGCAACATTGACCGAAAGAGAAAGAGACATTGTAAAATTGTTTTTCGGAATCGCATGTCAGGATATGACTCTAGAAGAAATAGGAGATAAGTTCGGTCTTACAAGAGAACGTGTTCGTCAGATTAAAGAAAAAGCAATTAGAAGATTGCGTCATTCATCACGAAGCAAGCTACTTAAGAGCTATCTAGGATAAAAAAAAAGCACCATTTGGTGCTTTTTTTTTATCCTTTATTCTTTTATTATTCTTCTATTAACGGTAAAATCCTTTCCTGTAATATTAAGGATGTAAACTCCAGGCTTAAGATTAGTAATATTTAATTCGATTGATGAATTAGTTATCTTCTCTGTAAGTAAAAGTTTTGAGTTTAAGTCATATAGCCTTATCTGCTGAATACTACAATCTGTCGTAACGATATTTAAAACATTATTCGCAGGATTTGGATATATATTTACAGATTCAGCTAGTGCATTATTTACTGCTACAGAGCTGTATATTTCAATGCTACCTATATGTTCACAGTCTTCGCCATCAGTAACAGTGTAGCTGTAGATTCCAGGTGATAAGTTTGTGCGAATAAAATCAACATTTGCATCATTCCAGTATATTTCATAAGGCTCGCTGCCAGAAATGATTTCAATTTCGATACTGCCATCATTAGCACCTATTTCTGATGGGTGAACAATATTTTCATTATACACTAGTTCATCAGCTATTGTTATGTTTATTGAACCATCAGCTAAGCAGTTATAAATATCATTAACTGTAACTGAATAAATGCCAGATTCTGCGACAAGCAATGATGATTCTTCAGAACCAGAATTCCACTCATATTCTGAGTATCCGTCGCCAGGAGTAAGAGTAATACTATTACCGTTACAAACAGTAGTGTCATTTCCTAAAGAAACAGTCTGCGGCGACATAATTGCATTTAAAGGAGTTCTCGCTGAAATACAAGCTGAACCAAAACCTTCTTGTACTTCGATATTATAAAGGAAATACCAGAAACTATTACTATAATTATTTCCTGTAATACTAATTAGGTCAGTAACTGTAAAAGGGTATCCAACATTTGGTCCACCATAATCGCCAGTATAAGAAAGATTATTAGAAGTGTTTACGTGAATTGCATAGTCATCGCCAGCAGGAATCTCAAAATCGAGAGTGATAATACTTTCCCCATCTGGAACGCTAAGGACCCTAGTATCGATAACAACACCACCTGAGTTTTTTAATGTAAACGTTCTGTTGGCTGCTCCACTTGCAAAAACAGTTGCCGTCTTAATAGTGATGTCAGAAAGCGCATCAAAATAGATAGCTCTATCAATACCAAAATTGAAGAATCCTCCAGGGCCAGTATTATCAACTAGTCCTACATTTGCAATTGTAGGTTCAGGTATATATTCGTAATAAACGATGGTGTCATTTATAAGGTTTGCAAAACTAATATTTGGACCAATTTGAAGTGCATCTTCGTCATTAGGAGACACATACCAATGCAATTGGTCAATTCCTACAGGAGCAAAGAATGTGACATTCTCACCGTAACAGAAATGTTCATCAGCAATTACAGGCGCCTCCTCTTTAGCAATAAATACAGAATTTGGGATTGTTAATGTTGATGTTCCTGACAGACTGGTTACTTGTAGGCTAACATTGTAGTAACCGTTCATTGTATAAGTATGAATTGGATTTTGCAACGTAGACGTTGTGCCATCACCAAAATTCCATAACCATGAAAGAGCTGCTGGATTACAAGCACTGAAATCGTAAAATTCTACTTCTCCCGTACAATTATTAGGGTTAGAATGTGAAAAACTAGCAATTGGAGGACCTGGAGGAGTTGTAATACAGAAGTTTACAATTTCGGAATAAGTAAAGTCGCAACCAGTTCCAATTTCTAGGCTATTACTTACATCTTCGATAAGATAGTAGCCGTTACCATATCCTGCACAAATACCATCACCAAAGCTGTCATAAATTGTAAAAACATAACAATCGGGCATCAAGCAAAGATTGTAAACATAAAGAGTATTTGCTGCATATCCCGAGCCTTGTGCAACAATAACATTAGCTGAATTCTTCAAATCCCATGAAGTTTCGTTACCATAAGTATCAGTCAATATCGAAATTGAAATCTGTTTACCATTGGCATAATTAAATGATAATCCGCTGCTGTTGTTTTGAGTATTTGAGTCTTGATGACCGTTTGGGTTGGTGCAATTGAACAGAATTGAATGGTCGCCTGAGTTTAAAGTTATTGCATCGAAAACAACCAAAACACTATCCCCAGCAGGTATGGTTTCTGTTATATTTTTAGTTACAATTGGGAAAAAATCTAGTCTAAAATTGGCGGTAAATGTTGAGATTTCTACGGTAGAATGATTAACAACCCATACCGATGGTTCGAAAAGTTCTAATCCACAATAATCTCCTAGTGGATTCTGAATTAAACCAATGCCAATATCTTCGCCTCCGAGACTATATTCTGAAGATAAACTATTATTTGCCATTAAATCATCTTCAATTCCAACAATCTCTACACGCGCAGAAATAGTATGTTCACCAGCAGTTAGCTCAATTTGTGGAAAAAGCACATTTCGTGTTTGATCCGTCTGTAGTGCAAGGGCTGTTAGATTTCGTAAAACTTCTGTACCTTCGTCGATGCTATAATACACATTTATTACATCTATCTCATTTATCCCACAGTTTTTTACTGTTATAGATGGGAATTGTAATTCTTCACCATAATAATAGCTACCATTTGGGCAGTTAATAGACAAGGTTTGAATGTCATTATCAAATGGCTGAGCATAGGAGATTGCCGAAAAAGACAAGAAAATCATCAGTAAAATAGTAAGTTTTTTCATTCTGGGTAGCATTTAGTATTCAGCTAGTAAATTTACTAAAAATTCTAATGGAAATGTTTTTTTTATTTATTTTCTTAAAATATTTTTTAAAATCAA
>CAZOHR010000025.1:0-221 GCA_964579045.1 uncultured Bacteroidales bacterium
TGCTCATTATTTGCTTTTGAGTATCTTACATCAGTAAATACCTGAGCCAGAGTTTCCTTATTATTTTCTTTCACAAATTGTTTGTTGTCGTCGCGGGCTTCTTTTTCGCAATAAACTTTGTCTATGGCAGCCTCATCAAAATCAGTATATTTCTCGTAATGCACCACCGCTTCAATAGGAAGTCTATCTGTTAGTGTAGGGGTTTCGGAAGGATAACCAAT
>CAZOHR010000025.1:244-19881 GCA_964579045.1 uncultured Bacteroidales bacterium
GGTAACCGCGGTTACAGGAACTACCCCCTTGGGCAAATTCAGTACATCAATAATTTTATCAGCATTATATATTGCAGTCCCTAAATAACAAATCCCAAGTCCATGTGATTCAGCTTCGAGACATGCGTTTTGAGCAGCAATAATTGCATCAATGGCAGCAGTTAGAAAAGATAAAAAATTATCGTATCCAGGCTCTGCATTTCTTTGACGACACCATTTATTAAAACGATTAAAATCAGCGCAAAAAGTTAGTATTGCAGGAGCTTGCTTAACCATAGGCTGACTAAAGTGAGCTGGAGATAGTGCATCTTTAATATCTTTATCTGTTGTAACAACAATGCTATAAACCTGCATATTCCCTGTATTAGAAGCGCGAATCGCTGCTTTGAGAATACTATTCATTACTTCGGTTGGTATAGGTTTGTCTTCGTATTTGCGAATTGATCTGTGTTCAAATATTTCCTTAATCATATCAGTATAATTTGTGCAAAGATATAAAAAGTCGTTTGATCCTTTAAGGAATTTAATTGAAAAGAAATGAAAAATACGTGGTTAAACTTAGTATTGATAGAGATCTACTAGTCTTATTTTTAGCTCAACAAATCGACTTGTTAACCAACATTCGATATTTTCTCAAGCATTTTCAGGTCAAGGACTTTAATTCTACGCCCTTCGAGAGAAATAACTCGTTCTGCTGTAAACGTTGATAATGTTCTGATAGCATTGCTTGTAGTCATATTACTTAAACTTGCAATATCTTCTCGTGATAGTAATGCTTTAATAGTAGCACCATCTTCATAATAGCCGTAAGTATCGATTAAGAACAATAAGGATTCGGCGAGTCTTCCTCTTATGTGTTTTTGAGTTAAGCTGACAGTACGCATATTTGAAAAGCCTAACTCTGTTGCAAGAGATTTCAAGATACTGAATGTAAAACTTGGATCATTTTTCATAACAGTAAAAAGGGCATTCTTTTCGATGGTACAAGCAATAGAATTTTCAATTGCAACTGCAGAAGCATGATAGTTCTGTCCAGCAAAAAGAGCTCTATATCCGATAAAGCCTCCAGGGCGCGACAACCTAACTATCTGATCGCGGCCACCTGCTCCCTCTTTAAAGATTTTTACTTTACCTTCAGATAGACAGATTAGTCCAGCAGGCTTAGTGTTTTCAAGAAAAACCAACTCGTTCTTTTTGTATGCTCTACATTCAGTATTATTCAAAAGTAAATCTTTATCTTCTTTGGATAATTTAAAGAATAAAGAATCAGGTGAATTGAACAACAAATCCCTTGAACCGGCTTCAGTTTTCATCTCTAGTCATTTTCGGACAAAATTAACACTTTTGGTTAGTTTCTACTCCTAAAATTTAAAAAAAGTTAAATAATTCTTTAATTGTGATAATATTCTTCGTATCTTGCACCAAATTTAAAAACTAATTATTAACTTAAATTTACAATTCTATGAGAAAATTTACAATTCTATTTACATTGGTACTGATTTCTTCTGTTGTTTTTGGCCAATATGCAACTAAAGAAATGCAGTTAAAAAGAGGCGTTCCTTCTATTGAGAAAAGACAGAATGCTGACTATGCTGAATTAACAAAATCAGCTGTTTGGTCAAATGATTTTTCTACTCCAGCAGACTGGACTGTTGGTCATGCAGTTGGTGCTGAAAATAAAGATTGGGCACTTTGCACTGATGCAACTGCTCCTACAGGATGGCTTCCTGTTTATGCTATGCCTGGAACATTTGCATCTACAACAGCTGCTAATGGTTATGCTCTATTTAATTCTGACAAAGCTAGCACAGAAGGTGATCCTTTCCAGGATTCATGGGTACAGTTAGTAAACCCTATTGATCTTACTACTGTTGACGTACCACGTTTTATTTTCCAAACTTACTACAAAAAATGGGCTGATGTAGTTTATTTTGAATACAGCACAGATGGTGGTACTACTTGGGGACAAAAAGAATTATTTACTGACATAACTCAAAGCGGAATTACCGCTGTTGATGCAGTTCAGACTGTTAATGTTCCTGAAGTTGGAAATGCAGCAAGTGTATTAATCCGTTTCCGTTTTACTGGTGACTGGGATTATGGTTGTTTTATTGATGACATTTCTGTTGTTGATGCTCCTTCTTATGATTTACAATTATTAGAAACTGCCACAAACTTCTTCCAGGTTTATGACTACACAACTGATGGTAACGGTTACCACTACAGTTCACATTATGGTCATGTTCCTTACAGAGTATTAACTAACGTTGATGCTCCTATTCTTTTTAACGCAATAGTTAAAAATAATGGTACTACAAACGCAACTCCTGAAGTCAATGTTGTTATTACAGATCCTAATGGCACAGAAGCTTATAACTTCACATTTACATCAGACATAGAAATTCTTCCTGGTGCAGTTGACACTCTCGATATTGCTTGGTTAGTTGACGAACCTTTCTACACAACCGACGCTAATTGGGTATTTGGACAATGGGACATTGACTTCCAATTAAATATTGTTGGTCAGGAAGATGGTACCCCAGCTAACAATACTTACTCTACTTATTATAATGCAACTGACAATATTTATGCTGAAGACGGTGGAAACCTCGACGGTGTTTGTGGTCCTAGTCAATGGTTAAGTGGTGGAACAGATGGTGATATGTTTGGTGTTAATTACTTATTATTCGAAACTACTACAATTGATTCAGTTCAAGCTTTTGTTGTTGGTAATTCAGATCCAGGTACAAGTTTTATTTGTCATATTATGATGTATGATGAAGGTTCTTCTGACTGGGTTGCTCTTGCTTCATCTGAACTTATACTTATTGATGAATCACACCTTGACACTTGGGTAACTTTTACATTTGCAGATCCTGCAACTGTTACTTCACCAACAGGCGAAGGCGCATTTATGTTTAAAATTGCTATTGAGTTCTATTATGGTGGCGATTTTGACTTGTGGATTGGCGAAGACAACACTGTTCCTTCAAGTCTCTATAGTGCTAGCTGGAGATTCGTAGGTGACGCTTGGACATATATTTCAAACTACTATGATGCTTGTCCTATGATTAGAGCTTGCTTACCTGTTGAAGGTGTTAGCGCTAACGAAGAAGTTGCTTCAAACATTAGCATCTATCCTAACCCATCTACTGGTATTGTTAACATCAACAATGTTGAAGGTGCAACTATCGAAGTTCTCAATATGGTTGGACAAGTTGTTAAAACTATTGAAAATGCAGCTGCAATCAACAGTATTGATCTTTCAAACAATGCAAACGGAACTTATTTTGTAAAAGTTGTTAATGGAAACGAAGTTTCTACTACCAAAATCAACATTTTAAAATAATTTCAAAAAAATATTTATTTAAAAGGTGTATCGGAAACGGTACACCTTTTTTTTATATCTTGCACTTAGATTAATAACCAATTATCTTTAATCTAAGACATATGACAAAATTTGCTATAATATTTGCATTAACACTCATTTCTTCTCTTGTTTTTAGCCAATATGCAACAAAAGAAATGCAGTTAAGGAAAGATCTTCCTTCATTTGAAAAAAGGCAAAACATTGACTATGCTGAATTAACAAAATCGGCAGTTTGGTCAAATGACTTCTCTAATCCATCTGATTGGACTGTTGGGCATGCAGTAGGTGCTGAAGCTAAAGATTGGGTAATTTGTACTGACGCAACTGCTCCACCAGATTGGCTTCCTATGTATGGTATGCCTGGCACATTTGCATCAGCAACGGCTACTAATGGATATGCATTTTTTAATTCAGTCGTAGCGAGTGCCGAAGGTGATCCATACCAAGACTCATGGGTACAGTTAACTACCCCTATTGATTTAAGTTTAGTAGAAACTCCACGAATTATCTTCCAATCATATTATAAAAAATGGTTTGATACTATTTACTTGGAATATAGCACGGATGGCGGTTCTTCATGGGGACAGAAAGAATTATTTACTGAAATAAATCAAGGTGAGGCCACTGCTGTTGATGCAGTTCACTTTGTTAACATTCCTGAAGTTGGAAATGAAGCAAATGTTCTTATCCGATTTCGTTTTACTGGCGACTGGGACTATGGTTGCTTTATTGATGATATTTCCATTATTGAAACGCCTGATTATGACTTACAGTTATTAGAAACTGCTACAAACTTCTTCCAATGTTATGATTATAGCGAAGAAGGTGCTGGTTATCACTATAGCTCTCACTACGGACATATTCCTTATTGGGTTTTAACAAACGAAAATGCCTTAATTATATCTAATGCAATTGTAAAAAATGAAGGTGCAGAAAATGCAACACCTGTTGTAAATGTAATTATCACTAATCCGGATGGAGTAGAAGCTTATAACTACACATATACGTCTGACATAGAATTATTGCCAGGTGAAATTGACACACTTGATATTGGCTGGACCGAGGACGAATATTTTCTTACAAACGACGAGAACTGGGTTTATGGAAAATGGGACATTAGTTTCCAATTAAGCATTGTTGGTCAGGTCGATGGCGCACCTAATAACAATGCTTACTCTACTTATTATATGGCTACCGATTATCTATATGCTGAAGATGGTGGAAACCTCGATGGAGTTTGTGGTCCAGGTATTTGGCTAGGTGGTGGTAATGATGGCGACATGTTTGGTGTTAATTACTTACTTTTTGAAACGACTACTATCACTTCTGTTCAGGCTTTTGTTGTTGGTAATTCAGATCCAGGTACAAGTTTTATTTGTCATATTATGATGTATGACGAAGGTTCTTCTGATTGGGTTGCTTTTGCATCATCTGAACTTTTGCTTATCGATGAATCACATCTTGATACTTGGGTAAATTTCACATTTGCAGATCCTGCAACTGTTTCTTCACCAACTGGCGAAGGCGCATTTATGTTTAAAATTGCTCTTGAGTTTTATTATGGTGGTGATTTCGACTTATGGATTGGCGAAGATAATACTATGCCTTCAAGTTTTTATAGTGCAAGCTGGAGATTTGTGGGTGAATATTGGACATATATTTATAACTATACCAATGCGTGTCCAATGATTCGAGCCGACTTCACACCTACTATGCCATATAGTCCTAGCCAGAAAGCTGCTAAAAACATTAGCATCTATCCTAACCCATCTACTGGTATTGTCAACATCAACAATGTTGAAGGTGCAAGAATCGAAGTTCTCAATATGGTTGGACAAGTTGTTAAAACAATTGAAAATGCAGCTGCAATCAACAGTATTGACCTTTCAAACAATGCAAACGGAACTTACTTTGTAAGAGTTGTTAATGGAAACGTAGTTTCTACAACCAAGATCAACATTTTAAAATAATCAATTCTTAGCAAACCGCTTTTTGATAATGCTACCGATAATCAATAAATTTAACACTAAACTTATTGCTGTAAATATCCTTGCGATATAATCTCCATTCTTTACGTAAAATGTAAGTTTATCATTAGCGTTAATCTCACCTGTAATAAAACCTCTCTCATTCCAGCCGAGAAATGAGAGAACATCTCCCCGCTGATTAATAAAACAACTGATGCCTGTGTTTGCACATCGGGCAATACTTCTACGAGTCTCTATTGCTCTTAATGAAGATAAACTATTGTGCTGACGATATCCTTGAGTGTCGCCCCACCAGCCATCGTTTGTGATGATAAGCAATACTTCTGCTCCACATTTAACAAATTCGGCAATACAATCTCCATAAACCGATTCATAACATACAGGCACTCCAGCTTTAATATCTTTTTTGTTATGAATAAAAATTTCGCGTTCTGCTTGCGTTCCATGACTGCCTGGTAGGCCGCCAAAGTCAGGTAAAAGGTTTTCAATCACACCAAGCACTTCAGGGTAAGGCAGAAACTCGACTCCTGGTACAAGTTCGCTTTTATGGTAAATATCTACATTATTAGAAGTATCGATTTGAAGAGCTGAATTATATAAATCGTAATAATCACCAGATGTTCCCAGTGGTTGAGAAATAATCGTTTTACCATTACCTTTGGGAAGAACAATCTTTGTTGTTGCACCAATAATAAATTCAGCATTTGGGCTTTGCACCAAAAAGTCTCTCAATATCTCTACAGTAAAGTGATTCGATAAAACATCCTCACTTATACCTATCGGAATACTAGTTTCAGGCGCAATGAAATAATCGGGATGATAATCTTTTGTTTGATTGGCAAGTGTAAGAATTATGTTTAATTGATCTCTTATTGGAGTACTATACTTCTCAGTGTATGAATTAATGTTAGGTTGAAGTATTGCAATGCGAACTGGTGATGACTTTTCACGATAAGTGGAGTACTTTACAACTGAAAATAATATTGGTAAAAATATAATTATTACCAGACTTGCAAATTTGTAAACTTGTTTAAATTGAAGTCTAGCATTTCTCGACTCATCGTAAATGTAAAATATCAACATATTAATTACAAGTACCCATAATGAACCACCAAAAATGCCAGTATATTCGTACCATTGAATCAGAGTAATATTGTTTGCAAAAGCATTTCCTAAATTAATCCATGGTCTCGAAATCTGAGTTTGCATCATCAGATACTCAAAACTTATCCATAAAGGGATAAAAAAGATTAGTGCAGTATTTCTTCCAAAGCGTTTATAGATAGTGAAAATCCAGATTAAAACCGAAGTCATCAATAATGTATAAACTACAATTACAGCGATTGCTGCCACAAGGCTGGCATTAGCTAACCACCAAAGCGATGCTGCATTCCAAATAAACATGCTTACTAAAGCGAATATTGTAAATTTAAGAGTAGAATTGACTTTATTCTTTTCGACCAAATCTGATGCAACAATCATTAAAGGAACAAATCCCAGAAAAACTGCCACTCCTGAACCAGAGATTACCCATGGTAAGCACAGTAGAAGTCCGCTAAGTACAGCCAAACTAAAATATTTTAGATTTGAGGTTTTCATCAACGTGTAGCCTTTTTATAATTTACAAGATATACTCCACAAACAATTATGGCTGTAGCAACTATCTGAACTATATTTAATGTTTCGCCATCGATAATACCCCATAATATTGCAAAAATTGGAATAATATAAGTTACCGAGGAAGCAAACATGGAACCTGCCCGTGTTATAATCTGATTAACAAGAGAAACTGCAACCGCCGAGCCTAAAAGTCCTAAAATAACTACACAGCCAAGATCAAAATACATTGTTTGGCTAATACCTGCCTCTGTAAAATCGCTAAAAAGCAATATCGCACCACTAATAGGTCCGATAAACAAAAATGCTAGCGAGGCAATCTCCAAACCAGTTAAGTTTTTAAGAAAAATATTAACCTGATTGATATTAACAGAATAAAGTATTGTTGCCAAAACAATGTATAGAGCATATAGATTCATTTGTCCAAACCCAAAAACATTATCTTTTGTAACTAGCATTGCTGCCCCTACCAATCCAGTAATTACACCCATAACTTGAAAGACACCAGTCTTTTTTCTAAAAAAAGCAACTCCAAAAATTAGAACAAAAACTGGGACTAGTGAATTGAGAATACCAGCAATATTGCTATCAACTTTTGTTTGACCAAGTGGAAAAAGCCAAGAAGGAATCAAATTTCCGATCCATGCAACAATAAGAATTGGAATTATCGTCTTTTTATTTAGCTTCCTAAGATTTTTAATTGAGAATGGAAGTAAAAATACAAAAGCACTTAGCATTCTAATTGATGAAACTTGCCAGAAGCTAAAACTTCGCAATCCCTGTTTCATCAAAATATACGAGCCTCCCCAGATTAAAGCCAGAAGCATAAGAAACAACCACGATTTAATATTTTTCTTTTCCATTATTTTTGTGGTACAGAAATTGAATGTCAAAGCTAAAAAATAATTCAGTAATTTGTTTTAAATTTTGTTTATTAGTAAAACCTTATTAAAAACTAACGGTTTAAATAGTATGAAAAAGTTAATAATAATATTTGGGGTAGCGATTTTAGCACTTATGTCTTTAGAGACACATGCACAAAACTTTAAATTGCCAAAATACTATCGTCACAGCTTTAATGTTGATAGTCTAATTGCAGTCACACCCGACGGCTTGATTCTATTTCCAGAGATTGTTGTATATCCGCATAAAAACCCAAAGACTAATCGCGGACAAAAGAAGTACGAGAAATTGGTACGCAATTTCATGATTGTTTATCCTTATGCTTTAGAGCTCTCTAAAACATATAAGAATATTGATGACACACTTTCGATGTTTTCGAGTGAAAAAAGCCGCAGAAAATACCTGAACACTCGCGAAGAACAGATTATGAGTCAATATAAACCAATACTTTCAAAATTCACACTCTCACAAGGCGTATTAATGGTAAAACTTATGGATAGAGAAAGTGGGAACACGGCATTTGAGATTGTTGATGAATTAAAAGGTTCGGTAACAGCATTCTTTTGGCAAAGTTTCTCGCTCATGTTCGGCAATAGCCTAAAAGCTGAATACGATTCCAATGGGGAGGATCAGGAAATAGAATATCTGGTAAAAAGGTACAAAGACAAAACTCTATAAGGGTTTTGTACTTCTAAAAAGCATCTTCAATTACTTCGGTAAGAACATCACCCATAGTTTTTCCAATTGTTCGGATTTGCTTAGGCACTATACTTTGAGCACTCATTCCTGGAATTGAATTTAACTCGAGAAAGTATGGGATCTCATTTTTAATAATATAATCAATCCTAACAATTCCCTTACAATTTAGTTCGTCATATATTTTTGAACTATACTGTTGAACAATCTCGGTAGCTTTGTCTGAAATTCTTGCAGGTGTGATTTCTTCAGTTAGTGCTGGGTTATATTTTGCCTCAGTATCAAAATAATCATTCACTGTGGCTATTTCTGTTACAGGAAAAACCAACTCATTATTGTTTGTTTTTAGCACACCGCATGAGACTTCAACACCTTCAATAAACTCTTCCACAATTATAGTATCATCTTCTTCGCAGGCTAAATTTACAGCATCAATAAATTCTTCATTCTTATAAACCTTTGTAACTCCATAACTAGAGCCAGAGGTATTTGGCTTTACAAAGCAAGGTAGTCCAACAGCCTCAACAACCTCATCTACAGAAAAGATTTCTCTGTTTATAAGAACAACAGATTTAGCAAGTGGGATACCGCAATTTGCCAACATTTTTTTACAAGCAACTTTATTAAAAGTAATTGCAGATGCAAAAACTCCGCAGGCAGAATATGGAATTTGAAGCATATCAAGAAGACCTTGAATTTTACCATCCTCACCAGGCGAGCCATGAAGAGCTATATATGCATAATCAAACTTTACTACTTTCCCATTATTAGAGAATGTGAAAGTATTAAGGTCAATTGGATAAGTGTATTCGCCAACTTTGCAAACAAGACCTTCGGGGTTAACCTCCACTAAGTAAGCATTGTATCTTTTTGTGTCTAGACTATTCAGAATCTGATTACCAGAGTTAAGACTTATTTGTCTTTCGGATGTATATCCACCTGCCAAAACCGCAATATTTCTCATATTAAGATTTCTTTTTAATTTTCAACTTTTGACCAATTCTCAAACTCGAAGCATTTGTGATACCGTTTAACTTTAGTATTCCATCTGCAGTAGTACCAGGGTATTTCAACGAAATTGCATAGGGAGTATCACCTGATTTTACTGTATAATATTCATAAGTTGCGTCCAATACTTCCTCTTGTGGTTTAGAGGTTGTAGTATTAATTCCTATCATTCTCTGTTTTTCTTCAAAACTAAGATTCGTAACGATTTTATACTTGGATTCTAGAGCTTGTGGAACATATACTTTTAATACCTGTCCAACAGAAAGATTATTACTATACATACCATTCCATGCTTTAAGTTGCGCAATATCAACACCATACCATGATGATATAAGTCCAACAGCATCCCCCGACTTCACTGTATAATTTAAAGCAACAGTTCCTGTTGGTTGCTCTGCTTTAGGAGCATTATCAACGAATTTTTCGTCAGGCTTGTAGGTATATTTCTGGGGATTAAAGAAAAGTGTGTCGCGATAATTATAAATCGAGTCTTCATACTCGATAAACTTACCAACATATTGTCTTCGCATTCTCAAAGGATATGCACGAGCTTTGGCTGGAATAATATCCAATTTGTACTGTGGATTAAGTTCTCTCGTTTGACCGATATCAATTCCTAAAACAGAGTCAAGTTGAGCAAAATGCAGTTCTTGTGTAACCATCACAGTATCAACATCTTCGTAAAACACAATATTCTCTGGCTTATATCCATGTTCATCGGCATATGTAAACAGATAGACAATTGCAATAAATCCAGGCACATAGTTTCTTGTTTCATTTGGCAGATAAGGATACAAATCCCAATAGTTTGTTGCACCACCAGATCTTCGAATCGCATTATTAATTGTACCTGGTCCTGCATTATATGCTGCTAATGCCAAAGTCCAATCACCATACAATTCATAAAGACTTTTTAAATAACGACAGGCGGCATCAGTCGATTTTTCGGGATCCATTCTTTCATCAACAAAAGAGTTTATTTCTAATCCCATACCTTGACCTGTTTTCAGCATAAATTGCCACAAGCCCGTAGCACCTGCTGGTGACTTTGCTCTTGGGTTCAATGCAGATTCTATTACTGGCAAGTATTTAAGCTCCAGAGGCATATTGTAAGAGTCGAGCTTTTCTTCAAACATCGAAAAGTATTGGTGCGATAAACCAAGAAACTTTGGAGCTATCCATCTACCATTTTTGACATAACGATCGAGATAATTCTGAACATTACTGTTGTATGTAAGATCCAGAGGCGTCTCTATTTTTCTAATCCTTTCAGCATAAACAGAATCTGACACTTCGGTATTAAAAGTATATCTATCGGATGGATTAAGAAATGTAATAGTATCTCGCCCTGTATAGTAATACCAAGACAAAAGGACACTGTCAAGATGATCGGCCATTGTATAGCCATTATTTTTTCTAACTATAACCGAATCGTTATCAGCAAATAACTGACAAAATCCTATAAAAAGAAATACTATTAGTAAAAGATATTTTTTCATACTATTAAAATTTAACGGCACAACTAACTCCAAAAACTGGAGTTTTGCTATATGCCTGATTAAATGAAACTGGATAAAGTCTCATACTTAGATCATCGCTGATATCGAAATCGAAAAGATTTGCATCAACGTTCGCATCAACAATTTGAATTGCATAAATCACTACAGCTCCAATAAAACAAAGGTCTCTTTGTTTGCGATATTTATCCATAGAATTAATTAGCCCTTGACTACTAGTGATATAATCATAGAACTCATCCTCTCCCCCAGCCTCTCTTATTAAATATGCATTTCTATATCTATTAAACTCTACCTGATTACTGTAAGCCATGTAAGAGAATGCTCCTATCCCAACATAAGCAACAGGAATCTTCCAATACTTTTTATTATAAGCCTGACCTAATCCTGGCAAAACAGCCGAATAAATAGTTGCCTTTTTAGGCGAATGAGTTGTAGAATTAGTTTCTGTATGGTTCTGAGTAAAACCAGCAAAAGAGATTGCCAATAAAATCAGAATTAAGAGATATGTTTTCTTTAGTAATATCAAAGCCTATGCATTAAGTTTATCAAGTATTGCTATTATTCTTTCAAGTTCGTTGTCGTCTTTAAAAGGAATAACAATTTTACCATTTCCACGTGCAGCTCTTTTAAAGTCGACACTTGTCGCAAAACATGCCGACAGGTGTTTCTGTAATTGCAAATAATCCTCCGCTGTTGCCAGAGTTTTTTTCTTTGCTTTTTTTATCTCTGTTTTATCTTCATTATTAAGCTCACGAATAATATCTTCAACTCGTCTAACAGAGAAATCATATTTAAGAATCTGATCAAAAATCATTAACTGGGTATCGTCCTCTTTCAAAGCCAACAAAGCACGAGCGTGACCCATAGAAATCTTCTCATCACGAATGCCGAGTTGAATTTTTGCAGGTAAGTTTAGCAATCTTGTATAGTTAGCAACCGTAGAACGTTTTTTTCCAACTCTCTGACTTAATAAATCTTGAGTAAGATTACATTCATCCATTAATCGCTGATAGCTGATAGCCACTTCGATAGCATTAAGGTCCTCACGCTGAATATTTTCGACAAGAGCCATCTCTAGCATTCCTTGGTCATCTGCAATACGAACATATGCTGGGATTTTTTCTAACCCTGCAATTTTTGAAGCTCTTAGTCTTCGTTCACCTGAAATTAGTTGATATCTCCCTTTTTCGAGTATGCGAACTGTAATAGGCTGAATAACTCCGAGTTCTCTAATAGAATCGGCCAATTCGTTCAAAGCTTCTTCGTCGAAACTTGAGCGTGGTTGGTAAGGATTTGCCTCAATAAGAGTTATGTCAATTTCATTGGGCTCTCTCTGCTTGTCGTGATTATTTATCGCCGACGAAGTATCAATCAATGCATCAAGGCCACGGCCCAAAGCGTTCTTCTTTGCCATATTAATTAAGTATTTTTTCTTCTTCGTTAATCTTTGTCATATTATTACGCTGCAGAAGCTCTCTTGCAACATTTAGATAGTTTGTTGCTCCTTTTGATGCAATGTCATAATCAAAAATAGACTGTCCAAAACTTGGAGCCTCTCCTAATTTAACATTACGGTGAACTACAGTTTCAAAAACCATTTTATCAAAATGCTTTTTAACTTCCTCCAAAATCTGATCCGACAATCTGAGTCTAGAATCATACATCGTCATAAGGAAACCTTCAATATCCAATTCTGGATTAAGATGACCTTGAACTATTCTGATTGTATTTAACAACTTCCCCAAACCTTCGAGAGCAAAATACTCACATTGTACCGGAATCAAAACAGAATCCGAAGCAGTTAGAGCATTAACAACTATCAAACCTAAAGATGGAGAGCAATCAATCAAGATAAAATCATAATCGTCTTTTATCTTCTCAAGAACCAATTTCATCACTTTTTCGCGATTAGGAAGTTCGAGCATTTCTATCTCTGCACCAACAAGGTCGATGTGACTAGGTAACAAAAACAATCCTGGAATAGTACCTGAAAGAATAACATTTCTTGGGTCTTCGTCTCTGATGAGAGTTTCATATAAGCCTGTTCTAATATTTCGAACATCAAAACCCAAACCTGATGTTGCATTTGCTTGTGGATCTGCATCTACTATCAAAACCTTATACTCAAGCACTGCAAGACTAGCAGCAAGATTTATTGCTGTTGTTGTCTTACCAACTCCTCCTTTTTGATTAGCTAATGTTATAATTTTTCCCATCTGAGATAATAATTTTTATTTGAGCCCAAAATTACGATTATTAAACCAATAATTAAAGGATGATATTGCTGACTTTTCAACATTATTAACATTTTTTTCAAAATATAGACCTAAGCTATTGATTATCAAACATTTAAAAATGTTAATTGTTGATATTTTGTAGGGAAAATGTTAAATCCACAATATTGTTAATATCCATTGGCAAAGGATATTCAGAGTATTTGTCAACAAATTCATAAATTTCGGATCGATTATAAATATTGTTTTTGTTGTCTGTTTTAATTTTAAGATGATTTATTCCATTAACTAAAAAATATCCATGGAAGAACTTACCAGCAGTTTTGCACGCACATGTTTTAAATTGAAATCTAGTCTCCACAAGTTTGACACTATCTCCAGCAAGAACTTTTCCAAAGCTCCAAGATTCCATTCCATAATTCTCCTCGTCGAAGTACATACTTATATATCCCCCATCTTTGGAATCAACATATCGAACCTCCTCGGGAATTAATATCTCCTTTTTGGAATCTCCTTCGCTTGATTTGGATTTAATAAAAGTAAAATAAGTACTTCTTTTTGCAAGTATTAAAGCTGATTTTTCAAAATTATCGGCATAGATAATGGTAGCATCTTGCCATTCCTTGTTTGCAGAGCAAGAATATAATAGCAAAGAAACACAGACAATATTACAAATTGCCAAGATCTTCTTGACCAAATAATCCGAGATCAAATTCATCTATAAGTCCAAACTTTAATTTAAGCATTTTCAGTACGGCAACAGCTGCTTCAACGCCTTTGTTTCCATGTTTACCTCCCGATCTGTCTAATGCTTGCTGCTGATTTTCAGTAGTTAGCAGTCCAAATGATACTGGTGCTTCGGTATCTAGATTTAAACGCATAATGCCTTCGGTCACGCCTAAGCAAACAAAGTCGAAATGCTTAGTTTCACCTTGAATAACACATCCTAGGCAAATTACCGCATCAACTTCTGCATAATTGATTAAATACTGAGCAGCAAGAGGCAGCTCAAAACTACCTGGTACCCATTTTACGATATAGTCTGACTCAGTAAAACCATATTTTTGTAGTGTATCTACCGCACCTTGTAACAATGCTGAAGTTACATCCTGGTTCCATTCCGAAACAGCTATACCAATACGTAAATAATCATATTCTTTACGTGTAACAATATCAGATTCTGAATATTGTGAAAGATTTTTTTTTGAACTAGCCATAATATTAAAAAAACGGGGCTATTCGCCCCAAAATTATTATTAAGTTTTAAAAACTTTAGATTTTCATCTCAGCTCTTTTGATATACTTCTCTATTTCTCTTTGCTGCGGAGTATTATAATATTCCTTTTCGATTCTTTTATAAATATCAAGAGCCTGTTTGTAATCATTGAGTAGCTCACATGTTTTGCCGGCTTTCATAAGAAAAACTGGCGAAAGGAATTCGTTACCGGCCATGGTAGCAGCTTCGAGATATAATTCTAGAGCTTTATCCATATTTCCCAACTCCATATTAGCGTCTCCAATGAGGTTTACTGCCATTGGGCCAATCATTTTATCTTCACATTCAAATTCTTCAAGCATTGAAATAGCCGATTCGAAATCACCAAGTCTCATATAGCAAACTCCTGCATAATATCTTGCAGCATTACCCATTGGAGTGCTTCCATAATCATCAATAATATCGAGGAACCCGAGATATGCTCCATCACCGTTTAAGGCTAAGTTAAAGGAGTCTTTCTCAAAGTAAAACTCGGCTTTATATGATTCTGACCATGCTTCTTCGATTTTTGGCTCTCTAACGAATTTAAAATATCCGATAACACCAAGTACAACAACTAGTATTCCACCTAAACCGTATAAAAATGCTTTCTGGTGAGTTTCGATAAAATTTTCTGCACGACTTAAAGCAGATTCTACTGACTTAAAACTATCATTACCCTGAGAAGTCTTATTCTTTTTTGCCATAATAACTTTAAAATTTCAAAATTAAGGCTGCAAATTTAAAATATTATTTCGAATAATTTATATTATACTTTATTTTTTTTATGCGCTCATTATCAATGAATTAAGAATTAATTCTCAAGTAATAGTAAAAACACTTGCTTTTGCACTGTCAGATTATGTTAATTTTTGTAATTTTGTCAGGATTAATAAGGATTATGATGCACCTAAATAAATTGTCTCTGATTAATTTTAAAAACTTTGAAAACTTTGACACTGAATTGTGTCCGAAAATCAATTGTTTTATAGGTGACAATGGCATTGGAAAAACCAATATTCTCGATAGCATACATTATCTCTCTTTTTGCAAAGGCTTTATAAATCTCAGCGACCGACAGAACATAAAAACTGGTGAAGATTTCTTTGTATTACAAGGGGAGTTCGATCTCAATGGTGAAATAGAAAACATCTATTGTGGAATGCAACGAGACAAACGCAAATCATTCAGACGGAACGGAGCTGAATATCAGAAATTATCAGAACACATTGGATTATTACCTGTTGTTTACACTACTCCATACGACTCGAATTTAATTCATGAAGGAAGCGAATTTAGACGCAAATTTGCCGATTCTGTCATATCTCAATTCGACCGCAAATACCTTAATAATCTTATCACATACAACAAGATTCTTGACCAACGCAACAGCCTATTAAAAAACTTCCAAAAAGGTATTAATGTCGAAATTGACGAAATTGAAGTCTGGGATATGCAATTGACAGATACTGGGAGGAAAATCTTCGAATCAAGGTGCACATTTGCTGAAGAAGTTACTGGGATTTTCCAAAACTATTATAGCCTTATCTCTGAGGACAAAGAAAAAGTTCAACTTATTTATCAATCTCAACTACATTCAGAAAGTTTAGAGAACTTATTGCGTAAAAACTTTGAAAGAGACAGGTTCTTGGGATACACTTCATCGGGAATACACAAAGATGATTTCGATTTTAGAATTGAAAATCAGCCGCTCAAAAGATATGCATCTCAAGGTCAGCAAAAAACTTTTGTTATAAGCCTAAAGTTTGCATGGTTTGACTATATAAAACAGAAAACAAATCTGGCACCGATATTGCTTTTGGATGACATCTTTGATAAACTTGACAAAAAACGAGTTAAAGTAATAACAAAGCTTGTTTCTGAGAAAGAATTCGGACAAATTTTCATCACAGATACCAGCTATACAAGGATGCCTGACATTTTAAAAGAATTGGAGATTAAATATAAAATATTAAATTTGTCGAACGGTAAAATTATAAGTAACTATGAATAAGAAATTTTTATTTGGAACAATTGTATTGTTGATGATTTCAGCAAGTGCGTTCACACAGAATCTAAAATCTGACTACTCAAAAAAAATTGTAGGAACATGGAAAGTTGATTCTTTAGAAATTGGCAATTTTAATCTTAGTCCGCAGTACGAAGCAATGCTTAGAGAAAAAATGCCAGAGATTATTGCTATGACAGAGGTACGATTTACATCCAACAAGAAATACTACAAACAAGGATTCGAAGGCACAACTGAAGGAACTTGGGATATATCCAAAGATGGAACCTATGTTTTGGTTAAACTAAATGGAGAATCAAATGTAACTCGCACAAAAATTGTAAGCCTAACTGATACAAAACTGATTATGGCTCCAGACGATGAAAATGCTGCAAACTCAAAAGCATACCTTTACAAAGTTCAATAAATGGAAAGAACGGAGAAAAAACTGACTATTGCTGTTGATTTTGACGGGACAATTGTAGAGCACAGATACCCTGAGATAGGAGAAATTATTCCTGGGGCGTTTGAGGTTTTGCGGGAGCTGCAAGAAAATGGCCATCGTTTGATTTTATGGACAGTTCGAGACGGTATTGACCTAAAAAATGCTGTCGATTTCTGCCTCGATCATGGAATATTCTTTTATGCTGTAAATGAAAGCTACCCAAACGAAGAATTCAACAAATATATTAGTCGCAAAGTAGATGCTGAAATTTTTATTGACGATCGAAATGTTGGTGGCTTCCTAGGTTGGGAGAAAATACGAGAAATTCTTATTCCAAACTCTGTAGTATCGAAGAAACCTGACATTCCTAAGTCTGTGCAAAGAAAAGGATTCTTGGGCAAAATGTTTGGCGAATAAAACAAGTTAATCTAAATAATCAATACATCTCAGTTTTGATGTGTCATATTTTATTCTGATATACTCCACGTCTTTTATTTTTTACCATTTTCTATTCTCACACACTTTTTTTTTACTTTTGCAGTTTATATGAATTAATGAAACTTTCGGTTGTCATAGTTAACTACAATGTAAAGCACTTTCTGGAGCAGTGTTTAAATTCTGTATTTGAGTCAGCAAAACACTGTGAAACAGAAGTTTTTGTTGTTGACAACAATTCAGTCGATGGTTCCTGCTCAATGGTAAAATCACGATTTCCACAAGTAACTCTAATTGAAAATAAAGTTAATTATGGATTTTCTTATGCTAATAATCAGGCAATAAAGCTTTCGACCGGCGAATATGTACTCTTATTGAATCCCGATACAGTAATTGAAGAAAAAACTTTTCAAGTTGTATGCGACTTTATGGATTCGCACCCAGATTCTGGCGGCTTAGGTGTAAAAATGATTGACGGTAAAGCAAGATTCCTACCTGAGTCCAAAAGAGGACTACCGACTCCTGAGGTTGCTTTTTACAAGATATTTGGCTTGGCAAAGCTATTCCCAAAATCTGCAAAATTCGGACAATATCACCTTACATATTTGGACAAGGAAAAAACTCATGTTGTTGATGTTCTTTCTGGAGCATTTATGTTGCTTAGAAAAGAAACTCTTGAAAAAACAGGATTACTTGACGAAACATTTTTTATGTATGGTGAAGATATCGACATGTCGTACCGCATAACATTAGCTGGTTACAAAAACTATTACTTGCCCGAGACTACAATAATTCATTATAAAGGCGAAAGCACAAAAAAAGGCAGTATAAATTATGTCTTGGTTTTTTACAATGCTATGATCATTTTTGCCAAGAAACATTTCTCAAAAAGAAATGCAGGTACGTTTATAGCATTGATAAAACTTGCTATTTATTTACGTGCGATGCTTGCAATAATCTACAGATTTGTTCGCAGCATAATTACTCCAATAATCGACTCATTAGTTATTTTATCTGGTTTTATACTAATTGCCCCATTGTGGTCCAAATATAAATTTGGCTTTGTAGATGCTTACCCACAGGATGTTTTCATGTATGCGCTTGCTGGATATATTATTATTTGGATTTTATCACTCATGTTTCTGGGAGGATACGACAAACCTGTTAAGCTTAAAAATGTTTTCAAAGGCATGATTGCAGGGACACTACTAATTCTAGTTTTATATTCACTACTACCTGTTCAATTACGCTTTTCTAGAGCAATGATTCTTATGGGTGCAGCATGGTCAACAGTTTTAATCCCATTGTTTAGATTAGGCCTGCATTATACCGGAAGAAATATCTTTAAAATAAATCTGCCAGGCAAAAAACGAGTTGCTATAGTAGGATCAAAAAAGGAATGCACCGAATTGCTAAAACTACTCAACAATAACAATCCCAAAATTAAAATCAACGCCTTTGTAAATCCAGTTAATAACAATTCCGACGATTTTTTCGCTGGTGACTTAAGTCAGCTTGACGAAGTCGTTAAAATCAACAAAATTGATGAAATTATCTTTTGTGCCAAGAACTTGCAATCTCAACAGATTATTCAGACAATGCTACAATTGAATAATGCACGACTAGACTATAAGATTGCAAGTCCTGATGGAATTTCGGTGATTGGTAGTAATTCTATTAATACAACTGGGGAATTGTACAATATTGATATAAACAGCATTGCGAAACCAGAAAATCAACGTAATAAACGAATGTTGGACTTTGCTTTTAGCATTTTTTATATTTGTATTCTCCCAATTCTGATTTTTGTTAATCGAAACCCCGGCAAGATGGTGAAAAATATTTTACTAATTCTTATTGGCTCTCTATCTTTTGTTTCGTATTGTGAATATGAAGGTGTTGATACCAGTCTGTTGCCAAAAATAAAAAAAGGCATTCTTTCTCCTGCTAGTTTATTGAGAAAGTCTGAATTCTCGACTTCACTAGCCGAAAGATTAAATGTTATGTACGCCAAAGATTATAGGCTGATGCAGGATTTTAACTTAATACTTAAGTCATGGAAAAAACTTGGTCAGGCATAGAAAATCAAAATATCGTACTGCGCAAACCAGAACCAGAGGATATTGACTTCCTTTATAGTTTGGAAAACAATTCAGAC
>CAZOHR010000026.1:0-19587 GCA_964579045.1 uncultured Bacteroidales bacterium
TTTGTAAAAAATTCAAAGAAAATACAATGATAAAGAAAGCGATTTTAGGATTTTTGTTTATTAGTGGTTCGGTTTTATTGTCGAATGCACAGGTTACACAAAATGATGTTGTTGGACGTGATGCGCCGAATACAATTACCACTACGGTTCCGTTTTTGCTGATTGCGCCAGATACACGTGCCGGTGGTATGGGTGATGCTGGTGTAGCAACAACTCCAGATGTAAACTCAATGCATTGGAATGCTGCAAAATACAGTTTTATTCAAAATGATGTAGGGGTTTCCATTTCATACACTCCATGGTTAAGACAGCTTGTATCTGATATGAATCTTGCTTATGTATCTGGATATAAAAGATTTAACAAAGAAAACGTATTAAGTGCTTCACTTTTATATTTTGACCTTGGTAGTATTCAGTTTAGAGATATCAATAATGCTTTACTTAGAGACTTTACACCTCACGAATTTGCAGTTGATATGGCTTATTCAAGATTACTTGGTGAGAAATTCTCGGGCTCTGTTGCTATGAGATTTATTTATTCTAATCTTACTGGTGGAATTGAAGTACAAGGTAATGAATCATTTCCAGCTAAGACAGTTGCAGCCGACGTGTCATTCTATTATTTTAATGATGAAATACAATTAGGCGGAATGGATGGTACTCTCATGTGGGGATTGAATATTTCAAATATTGGAGCAAAAGTATCTTACACAACTAACGAATATAGAGATTTTATTCCGACAAACTTTCGTACTGGCGTTGGTTATGTTATGAAATTAGATGATCATAATGAATTTATGTTTGCTGTTGATGTAAATAAACTTTTGGTTCCTACGCCTCCAGTATATTACAATGCTGGTGACACTTTACCAAATGGCGATATCGTTCTTCCAAGTGATGAAATAATCCAATACGGAAAAGATCCTAATGTAACAATTGCTTCTGCAATGTTTACTTCATGGGCAGATGCTCCTGGTGTTGCTACAGCCTTTATCAGAGACACTGATGGTGATGGAGTAGGAGAGACTGCTTCTCCTTTCCGTGAAGAAATGGCAGAGTTTACTTTCTCTGCTGGTTTTGAGTATTGGTACGATAAACAATTTGCTTTGAGATTGGGATACTTTAACGAGCATGAGTATAAAGGAAATCGTAAATATTTTACTATTGGCGCAGGGCTAAAGATGAATGTTTTTGGACTTGATTTCGCTTACCTCATTCCTACAACTCAAGCTAATCCTTTGCAGAATACACTAAGATTTACTTTGATTTTCGACATTGGTGGTCTGTCAGAGGAAAAAAGCTAGTATGAATCTAAGAATTGGTATCGGTTACGATGTGCATGTTCTCCAACCTGGACTTGATTTTTGGCTGGGTGGCGTAAAGATAAATCATTCAAAAGGTTGTGTTGCTCATTCTGATGGTGATGTTTTAATTCACGCAATATGCGATGCTATGTTAGGCGCTTCAAACCTCCGCGATATTGGTTTTAACTTCCCAGATAATGATAATTCCTACAAGAATATAGATAGTAAAATCTTACTCGCTAAAACTTTAGATCTTATCAAAGCTAAAGGATATTCATTGATAAATATCGATTCTGTCATAAGCTTACAAAAACCTAAAGTAAAAGATTATATACCCGAAATGAAAATTACTCTAGCCAAAGTTCTTGGTGTTGACGAAGATATTGTCTCTGTTAAGGCGACAACAACCGAAGGTCTTGGCTTCGAAGGCAGAGAAGAGGGCGTAAGTGCGCAGGCTATCGTTTTAATATGTAAAAATGCTACTGATTAATAGTATCGAAGAGTTAGACAGCCTTAAGGCTTCAGAATCACTAAGTTTTATTTATTTTAAGAACGACAAATGTTCTGTGTGTGATTCTCTTTTCCCCCAATTGCAAATGCTAGTTGAGTCATGGGGTGAGAAAGTATATGTGGTTGATTGTTTTGAAAATCCCCATATTGCTGCTCAGAATTTAGTAATGTCTGTTCCAACTCTCAAAGTTTTCTACAATAATCAAGAGCTTATCAGTATGATACGATTTGTTGACCTTTTAAAACTTGAGCAGGATTATGAAAGAATAAAGAAATTATTGTAAAAAAAAATGGCTTCGAGGAGCCACTTTTTTTTGATATTTAGTTTTAGATAATAATCTTTAAAGCATTTTGCACTGCAGTTAAGGTAGGCTGTCCCGAAATTTCGCTTCCCACAGCTCCTTTCATCCATTGTTGAGGAATTACTTTACCTTGAACCAACATACGCGTAATCTCATCTGCAAATTTTTTGTCAGCAACATATTGTTCTATCTGGAATTCGATCAAGTGACCAACAGGATAATTAGCTAAATACAAAGGAGAAGTAATCATGTGTGAATATATTGCTAGAATTGGACTGTCCTTAACTCCAAAAACAGGGTAATAATATGTATTCCAAACTTCGATGGCGATTTTTTCTACAGCTTCTTTCAATTGTTTTGGATCTGCATCTGGATTTTCGTACATCCATTGCCATACGTACATGTCAACCAATGATACGCCCATTATTTCGTATGCCATCCAACAATTGTCGAGAGCTTTTAATGCATCGGATTCTTCTTTGTTTGCAGGATTACCTCTGCCCAATAGTTTTAGGTCGTTTGACTGGAAAAGAAATGCAACAGCTTCGGTAAATGCAGTATTTGGAACACCGCACAGCATGTAATAATCCATGTCGTAAAGTGTAATTGTTTGCTCCACATTGTGTCCCATTTCGTGAACAGCAATATTATATCCTTTATAATCCATGCCTTTATCACCAACCCTTGTTCTAAGGTGAGCAACATCTCCTTTCATCTGAGCTCCCCAAGCATGACCAGCACCACGAGCAGGATCAACAGAAATTTTATTTGCAATATATGTCGCCTTGTCGCGTGACCAACCCAAGTCAACTAACATTCTGGCAATATCATTTTCAAATGCCTCAGGAGTAGGGTATTTTCTTTGAGTTGCAGCAGTAAGCTCATCTTCATTCATATTAGTACGTGCTTTAAATCCATCATACCAAATGTCGAATGGTTGAAGGTCGCGGCCAAGTCTTTTCTTTATTAGCTTAGCTACTTCAGCAATTTCTGGAGATGTCATAAACTCGATAAATAAAGCCTCAACTTCTTTCTGAGTTAGTTCCATAGATTGGTCATAAGCTCTTTCGATATATGTTGGATATATTGGATTATATGCGTCCATCGCTGATAGAGTCTTGAATGTATGGAGTAGATGCTCGTATCTTGTATATGGCTCAGGAGTAAACTTTGTTTCCTTACCGTCTTTATACATTTTATTTGCAATTGGATCCCATTGATAATCACCGCTATTAATTACTTCCTGAGGTATTTCTTGTCTTACGATACGAAGCATAACATTGTAAATCATTTTCTGTTTTTCTAAACCACCTTCTTTGTTGTAGTTTGATTTAAGTTCGTCGCGTAATCCCCAATGCGTGATTAAAACCATGTCTTTGTCGAAGAAAGTCTTCTGACTGCTGTTTACGAGGTTGCCCATATAGATATTGTAATCAGCGATATAGGTGTCGGCATTTGTCGTTGCTGATGCTGCACTTTGCAATAATTCTGCTGGCACGCGTGATATAAAAGCATCTCCCATTCGAGCATACGCCCAGTCAAGCCTCGACCATTTATCAGCATTTTCAGATTTCTCCTTTAGAGAATATGAAGGGAAGTTAAGTGCAACATAAAATGCTAGCTTATTTGCAAATAAATCTTCAGTAACATGCGAAGATGGAGAATACGATCCCATTACATTATCGACAAAATGAATTTCTCCCATATCGAGGTGCAGAGGTTCCATTAGCTTAACATTCATGGTATTATAATAACCATAGAGAATCTCAAAATTTCTTTCGAGTTTGCTGTAAGCAACAAGTAATCCTGCAGAGTCAGCAACAAAGTTGTCGATACAGAAAGTCTCGAATGTTGTAATATCACCATCTTTTTCCTGCCACAACGCTGCAACCTGTTTTACACCTTTTTCAATTCGAAATGCTTGTTCGTCGGTATAAAGCTCTTTGACTTTTCTGATAGTTTCATTTATTGTATCCTCAGAAATTTTAAATTCTGCTTTTTCCTTGTCAACAGTCACTGGTTTATCGTTCTTACAAGCGACAGACAGAATAATTGTCATAATCATTAAAGAATAAATAGCTGTTTTCATATTTTTCGGTTTTTGTTTGTTTTTCTTTTTATCGCTACTAAGCCACTAAAACACTAAAGTCCACTAAGTTTTTTTCTTCTTTTTTGTGGGATTTACTCACAACACTTATTATTTTTAAAGGTGTTTCCCGAGATTTCGGGACAGGCTGTGAGGGCTCCGCCGTTTGTGCCTTTGAGCTTTTGTGGCATTTTTTTGTTTTTTGTTATTTATTCGCAAGCTCATTTCGACACAACTCAATGCATCGCATGAGGGCTTCGCCATTGTTATTTGTTTTTTGTTTTTTTTGTTTTTTGTTATTTACTTACGTGAGGGCTTTGCCGTTGTTATTTGTTTTTTGTAATTTGTTATTTTAGTTATTTAGTTAAACAATTTATCAATCATTGCATTATCAGTAAGTTCTGGAATCGTTACTTTCATTTCTGGATATGCTTTCATCGCGCGTTTAATTGCAAAGATAGCGCCTTCGTTTCTTGCCCAACTGCGACGGCTTATACCATTGTTAACGTCCCAAAGTAGCATCATCTTAAGTCTGCGTTCCGAGTCTGCGCTGCCATCAAGTACCATTCCAAAACCACCGTTAATTACTTCGCCCCAGCCTACACCACCACCGTTGTGAATCGAAACCCAGGTTGCGCCACGAAACGAATCACCAATTACATTATGTATTGCCATATCGGCTGTAAATCGGCTTCCATCATAAATATTAGATGTTTCCCTGAAAGGAGAATCAGTACCGGATACATCGTGGTGGTCGCGTCCCAACACAACTGGATGTTTCAATCTGCCATCGCGAATAGCATCGTTAAATGCTTTGGCAATTTTTATGCGTCCTTCGCAGTCGGCGTATAGAATTCTAGCCTGCGAACCAACAACTAGTTTGTTTTCCTTAGCTTCTTTTATCCATTTAATATTGTCGAGCATTTGCTGAGATATTTCTGTAGGTGCTGTTTTAGCAATCTCTAAAAGAACATTCATCGCAATATTATCGGTAAGCTCGAGTTCATCTGGATCGCTTGAAGTACAAACCCAACGGAATGGACCAAATCCATAATCAAAACACATTGGCCCCATAATATCTTGTACATAAGAAGAATACTTGAAGTCGATGCCGTTTTCTGCCATAATATCGGCACCAGCGCGTGAGCTTTCAAGTAAAAATGCATTTCCATAGTCGAAGAAATACATACCATTACTAACTAGCTTATTTATAGCGATTACCTGACGGCGTAATGACTGGTGCACCATTTCTTTAAATTTCTCTGGTTGTTTTGCCATCATTTCGTTAGATTCTTCATAACTGAAGCTAACTGGATAATATCCACCAGCCCAAGGGTTATGAAGTGAAGTCTGGTCGCTTCCTAGGTCAACTTTGATGTTTCTTTCGGCAAGTCGTTCCCATAAATCAACAATGTTACCAAGATATGCAATTGAATGAGCCAGTTTTTTATTTTGCCACATCAGCGCAGAATCAATTGCTTTGTCGACATCGTCAACAATTTCGTCAACCCAACCTTGCTCGTGGCGCTTATGTGCTGCTTTAGGATTAACCTCCGCACAGATGCTTACTACTCCTGCAATATTTGCCGCTTTTGGCTGTGCTCCACTCATTCCTCCCAGACCCGAAGTTATGAATAATCTACCTTCGGGACCTTCGTTGTTCTTACTTATTTTACGACTTGCATTTAGTACAGTAATTGTTGTTCCATGCACAATTCCTTGAGGTCCGATATACATATAAGAACCAGCGGTCATTTGGCCATATTGACTTACACCAAGTGCATTAAACTTTTCCCAGTCATCAGGTTTTGAATAGTTAGGAATCGTCATCCCGTTAGTAACAACAACTCTTGGTGCATCTTTGTGAGATGGGTAAAGGCCCATAGGATGACCAGAATACATAACCAAGGTTTGTTCGTCAGTCATTTCAGCAAGATATTTCATGCTGATAAGATACTGAGCCCAATTTTGGAAAACTGCACCATTTCCACCATAGGTAATAAGCTCGTGTGGGTGTTGAGCAACGGCATGATCAAGATTGTTCGAAATCATAAGCATTATTGCGGCTGCCTGAACAGTTTTATGAGGAAACCATGTTATATCTCGGGAAGTAATTTCATATTGAGGACGGAATCTGTGCATATAAATTCTGCCATATTCATCAAGCTCATGTTTAAATTCAATAGCAAGTTCTGCATGAAATTTTGAAGGAAAATATCTTAGTGCATTTTTTAATGCTAATTTTTTCTCATCAATAGATAAAATTTGTTTTCTGACTGGGGCGTGATTAATGTTTTTTTCGTAAACTGCCGGAGCTGGTAAAATATCAGGTATTCCTTGCAAAATAAGCTTTTTAAAATCATCCTTTGAAATCATGTCCTATCTTTTTTAAGTTTCGTTATAGGGGCTAAAGATAAATAAAAACAAAGAAATAATATGTGTTTAGCAGCAAAAAATTCATTTACTCAGGTAAAAACAAAAAAGCCCGTCCAAATAGGGCAGGCTTTTCGATATTAGCAAAAAGATTATAGTTTCTCGTAACGGAATTCCCACAAGCCTAAGAGACCAGCATCGCTAACAATCCACAATTCGGAATTTGTTAACCTTAGAATCTGAGTCTCATCCCAATCAGCATCGGCAGGTTCTTTTGTCATTAATACTGTTTTGTCGTCATTAAATTGCCATTCAATATCATCAGTTACGTTAATGCTTAGTGTTTGGTAGATTGTTGTACGTGTTCCAGTACCGTCTGATGCGAAAGTGAATTCTACTTTGTAGTCATCATCTTGCAAATCATTATTTACATAAAAAGCTGTTTGACTCCATGCTCCTTTGATACGCATTTCAGGTGTTAAAATGCTAAACGATGGTCCTTCTTCATAAGTTGTACATGCACTAAAAGTGAATGCAAGGGCAACCGATACGAGAGTGATAATAATAATTCTTTTCATTGTTTATTCTTTTTCCATTTTCATGATAGTAACAACATCAACGCTTGCAACAGTTTCAACTGTTTTTAACCAACATTCAGAGTTTGTTAATCTTAAAATTTCAGAGGAATCCCATTCTCCAAATTCTGTTTCGTCAGCGTCTTTTGTGCGTGTTCTCAAGTTTTCTTTTGCTTCGTCAAATTCCCACTCTAAATCGGAAGTAAATGTAAAACCAGACCAAGTTACAGACATAGAGCCAGTACCATCTTTTTCCATAGTGGATTTCATCACAGTACCATCTAAATCTTGAACTTCACCGTCAACAGTGATTTCAGTTATAGTCCATGTACCAACAACTCTACTTGTTTTTGACAATAAAGAGAATGATGGTCCTTCTTCATATTTTCCACATGCTGAGAAAATCATTGCTGCAGCAGCAACAATTGTTAAAATAATTGCAAATCTTTTCATAATAAATTTAAATTTAAATTAATAATAGGTTAATCAATTTTGCGAAAGATATAATAAATTTTTCAATCACGGGCAGTTTTTATGCAAAAATTAGTCCAAAGTTTAAAGATGTTTAAATATTATTGCTCAATAAAATGGAATTCTGTCGATTCTTCTGTATCTCCATCGGTAATCCAAAATTCGTTATTGGTAAGTCTCAAGATTTGTTTATAATCGCTCCAAGCGCTCCATTCATCATTAAGACCAAGACTTCTCTCTCGGATGTTTTCATTCTTTTCGTCTAACTCCCATTCAAAATCTGTTTCTAGTGGAAAGTCATTTACTGTAATATAGCTTTTGCCAGTACCATCCGAATTATATACAACTCGATATTCTGTGATTCCTTGATCCGCCATATTAATTTCAACTCCATTAATAAGGTATTTATCCACAATATAATCACCAGCAATTCTCTTTTCGGCCGATTTTAAACTTATCATTGGCCCCTCCTCATATTTGTTGCAGGATATAATAAAAATACTTAAAGCAAGAAGTGAAAATAAAAAGACTCTGAGTTTCATAATTTTTGGTTTTTGCAAATATAATGATTTTTGAAAATCTTAATGCGGTATTTTTATGATTATTTTGGGGGATAGATTAATTAAAAAAGCCGCCCCCAAAAAGGAGCGGCTTCAAGTCATATTGTATTTTGATTATTCAACAACTAGTCTAAGTACAGCATTTTCGTTTGCTTTTGCAATTTTTGCAAAATACACACCAGCTTCCAAATTTTCGATATTGATAATTGTAGTTTCTGAGTCAACATTGATTTCACTAACAACCTGACCAACCATATTTGTGATTGTAATTAATTCTGCTCCCATTGGAACATTTATAGTTACAAAATCTGAAGCAGGGTTTGGATATAGGCTGATGCTCTGAGCATATTCAGAATCAATACCACTAGAAATAGAAATATCAGATTCTCTTCTGTATTGAAGTGAAAACTCACCATAAGAATAGGCAGTAACACCAGTAATATCATAATGAGTATTTAGAACTTCGGTGAAATCAAAAACGCCGTTATCTTTACACATTAATGCACCAGATCCATCATTAACATACCATTCTCCGTAGAGGTTTTGAATAATAGTACAGGTAGCATCCATAACTTTAATAAGACATGATTCATACTGTTCGGTTGAAGCATTAAGAGTGCTAACAACTGTTGCAGGAGCAACAATTCCACCAGGTGCAACTACAGTAAAAGAAGTTACGGTACCAATTTGAGTCATGCTGTAATTTTCGGTAACTGTACCAGCTATCTCTACAGAGTCGCCAATAGTAGCAACATTTGCGAAATCGGCAATATAAATACCATTCCATGCGCCACCACCTTGTTGAACAAAATAACCTTCTCCAAATTCACTACCGTTAAAGTTTGCAGATACAACGCCACGAATCCATACAATCTGATTTGCTAAAGGAGAATTTCCATTAGAATTAGTTGTGTATTGAATATCGTAAATGTTAGTATATGAAGGTCCTGATAAGTTAACAGTGAAACTGATAGAAACAGTAACAGGTGTAGATAAAGGAGCATTACTCATATCAACCAATTCGAGATTGATAACATGAACGCCTTCAGTTAAACCAGTCAGGGTAATTGGACTTGCTGTAACGTACGCATCTACAGTTCCGTCGAGATTCCATGCAACTTTACCATCTGTTCCAAGAACAAAATTAGACACTGTAAATACTACGCTGGTATTGTCATAATATATAGTAGAATTGTTTATTGGAGAGCTAACAGTTATCATTGGGTCAGAGCTAACACCATTATCAATAACGTCTGCTGCGTCTCTTGGTAAAATTTTCCAAGCAGCAAAAGAATAATCAACAACACCTGTAACAGTATAAGAATTTCCTAAAACAGGAGTATAAGCAAAAATTGGATCATCTAAAAGGATTGGACCACTGCCATCGTTGATTTCCCACATTCCGTAACCAGCATCAGCATTTGTACAAACACCTGTTGTTGTAACCAAAACACCTTCGTACATTTCAACACCTATTGCGCCAGTTGTTAGAGATGCGGCTGGAGCTACAGTATTACCTGAACTTAAAACAGTAACTGTAGTAACAGGGCTGATTTCAGTTAAACTGTTATATTCAGCTACAGTACCAGCAACAGAGACAGAGTCGCCTTTAGCAGGACCAGGAGTAGTTGTGTAATAAACATAAACGCCATTCCATGAACCTGCACCGTCTTGAATCCAGAACTTATCTCCAAATACTGCAGAAACTACACCTCTTGTTGTAACAGCCTGAGTGGCTAAAGGAGAAGCTCCATCACCAGCAGTAGTGTACTGTATGTCGTGAATAGGAGTGTAAGCAGGGATAGCAGTATTTACAGTAAATGTAACACCATCGGTAACTGCAGGAGATAATGAAGCGTCGCTCATATCAACAAGTTCCATCTGAACTGTATGCTCACCATCACTTAAACCAGTTAGAGCAATTGGGCTAACAGTTGTGTATGCAACAGAACCACCATCAACTACATATTTTACTCTTCCGTCAGTTCCTAAAACAAAGTTGCCAACATTAAAAGCAACATTAACATCAGCAGAAGTTACAGTTGACATATTAGAAGGAGATGAAATTGAAAGATAAGGTTCAGTTGAAGAATAACCAGTCCATGAAATATCGTCAATTACAGTTTGTCTGTTATCTGCAGTTGTGCCAACATTTTTTATCATGATAGTAAAATCACCAGGAACATTTATGTCTGTTACTGAGAAAGTATAAACTGTAGGGTCTGGTTCCACAGATCCAAAGATCTGAGAAGTTCCTTTTAATTCACCATTAATGTATAGTTCGAGTTGTCTGTCAAATGTTCCGGTAAAGGCCTTGCGCATACTTAGTTCGAAGCTAGCGATACCACCACTGATAGTAGCTGATTCGATATAGCTTACAGAAGCACGACGAAGCATAATTCCTTTTTCGTTAATTGGAAAAGCTCCAGTATCTCTGCACTGATAATAATTCCATGTAAAACCTTCATCACCAATAAATGAACCGTCTGTATAGTTTACACCAGCAGCAATAGCTGAGTTTTCAAAAGTTTCCATTCCACCAGGTAATGCTTCAACGCATGTAAAATCAACAGTTGCTGTTACAGCAGGAGCTAAAGGTGCGTTTGACATGTCAACAAGTTCGAAATCAACTGTATGGGCAGCATAAGATAATCCTAAAAGAACGATAGGGCTTGTTCCAGTGTAATAAACATCAGCACCACCATCAAGAGAATAAGCAATTTTACCATCAACGCCAAGTTCATGATTTGCTAATGTGAAAGCTATATTTACATCTTGAGAGTAAACAGAAGAGCCGTCAACTGGAGATGTGATTGTAAGCGCAGGGTCGGTACTTGGTATTTCATATGTAACATTTCTAGTAACTGTAACAGCAGGATCGAGAGCTACATCTGACATATCAACAAGTTGAATGTTAATTGTATTTGCACCTTCTAAAAGAGATGCTACATTAACAGGACTTGTAGTAGTGTACATTGCAGTACCACCATTTAATTTGTATTCTACTTTTCCATCTGTTCCAAGAATGAAGTTTTGAACTGTAAAAACCAAATCAACATTGTCAACATTAACAATTGCATTATTTGCTGGAGCAGTTAAGGTGATTGCAGGTTCTAAAACAGCAGCACCCCATGTTTCGAGGCCACCATTAGGAATAAGATTTGCACCACCATTTTCGGTATAAACAATGTTGTCAACAATAACAGATGCTGTGCCAGTCCATCCAGCAGTAACATCATAACAACGAATTCTGATAACAGCTGTAGTTGCACCAGCAGGAACAGTTCCTGTCCAAGTGTTTGTCTGCCAAGCTACATTGTCTTCAGTAAAAGCAGTGTTGTAAGTACTGGAAACTCCAAAGTAGATACCAATTCGAACGCGTCCACTTGGATCATTATCCAAAACGTCAACTGAAGCCGAAAAAGCTGCGCCTTCTGTTACCGGGATAGGATCAGAATCAAGATCTTGGTTATCAACGCTTGTCCAAGTTAATAATGCTGCTTTGGTGCCTTCATTTACAGTTACAGTTTCTTCTGTAATCGTAATGCCTGTACCAACAAGATTCCAATTAGTAGGAACCTGTTGTGCCATAAGCATTCCAAATGCCATAACACAAATTGTAAGTAAAGTTAATTTTTTCATCATGTTCAATTTAAATTATAAAATATTTAATTTTTTCCTCTTTTATTTGAGCTTACAAAGTTATCCTATTATATAATAGGTATGGATTAATTATTTGTTAAGTTTTAAACAAAAAAAAACGAAGATTGTTAACACACAATCCTCGTTTCGTAATGTTAAGAATATCTTTATTTTTCAAGAATTTCAGGGTCAACTAATATTCTTCCGCAGTATTCACATGGTATAATTTTGCGGCTAGATTTAATGTCGAGTTGTCTTTGTGGTGGAATTTTATTAAAACAACCTCCACAAGCATCACGTTCGATAGAAACAACTGCTAGTTTATTTAATACATTGTTGCGGATTCTACTATATGCATACAACAGACGTGACTCTATGTTTCCTGCAATATGCTCGCGATCTTTGTTAAGCTTTTCTTCATCAATCTGAGTCTCAGAAATAATGCTATCTAATTCGGCTTTTTTCTGCTCTAGGTCTTTTTTTCTTTCGTCCAATCTACCCTTAGATTCGTCAGTATAAATAGTTTTTTGCTCAATATCTATTCTGTGTTCTTTAACCTTTTTCTCACACAATTCAATTTCAAGTGTCTGAAACTCAATTTCTTTACTTAAAGAATCGTACTCGCGATTGTTACGAACATTGTTCTGTTGTTCGGTATATTTCTTTATCAGAGCATTAGCTTCTGTTTTACCCAACTCTCTTGCATGGATTTGACTAGTTAACTGAGCTGTCTCGGTTTCGAGGTTTGCAATTCTTGTTTCAAGACCTTCAATCTCGTCTTCAAGGTCACGTACTTCGAGAGGTAATTCGCCTCTCATGATCTTAATTCTGTCAATTTCTGAGTCAATCAACTGAAGCTTGTATAAGCTTTTTAATTTGTCTGTTACGCTAAGGCCTGCGATTTCAATTTTGCTATCTGTTTTTGCCATTTCAAAAAGTTTTAATCGGATTCAAATTTTTTTCTGAAAAACGGACTGCAAAGGTAGGATTTTTTTTCATAATAATATCATAAAAAATTTCTTTTGTGAATTGTTCACTCTCAAAGTGTCCAATGTCTGCAATCATAAACTTGTTTTCTGCTGTAAAATAGTCGTGATATTTGATGTCTCCACTTATGTAAATGTCTGCACCAGAGTGCTTTGCTGTGTTTATAAGGAATGCTCCACTGCCACCACAAACGGCAACTTTTTTGATTGGCTTGCCTATAAAATCGGAATGCATTATGCTTGTAACGTTGAACTTTTCTTTCAACAAAACGAGAAAATCTGTCTCTGTCATTTCTTTTTCAAGCTCACCAAGCATACCCAAACCAGAATTATTCAATCTGTTTTCGAGTTTGTAAATGTCGTATGCAACTTCTTCGTAAGGATGATTTTCTATTATTGCTCTAATTATTTTTTGTTCTAGATATGCAGGAAAAATCATTTCTATTCGGGATTCATTTTCGGTATGTGTAATTCCAACCAAACCAACGAATGGATTTGCATCTTCATTTGCTCTGAATGTGCCTTTGCCTTCGAGATTATAACTGCAGTTGTCGTAGTTGCCAATATGTCCAGCGCCAGCTTCAAACATTTTTTTTCTTAACAATTCGGAATGAGACTCTGGTACAAAAACGACAATTTTCTTAAGAATTTCTGTTTTTGGAGATAAGATTTGCAAGTTCTTAAGTCCTATTTTTTCACACATTTTACCACTTACTCCACCAAATACTTGATCAAAATTTGTATGTCCACAGTAAATTGAAATATCATTTTTAATAGCGAGAATTACTGATTTTTCGACACTATTGTTGCCATTTATTTTTTTTAAACCTGTGAAAATCAGTGGGTGATGAGAAACAATAAAATTACAGTTGTTAGCTATCGCTTCTTCCACAACGTCTGGAGTAATATCAATGCAAATGAGTATCCCAGATATTTCTGCATCTTTATTGCCAATGTTCAGTCCAGAATTGTCGAAATCTTCTTGAAGCCCAAGCGGCGCAAATTCTTCGAAGGCATCTAATATTTCTTTAATCTTCATGCTTAATAATTTATGTTTTATTGTGATGATGGTTGGAATCTATGGAAAATGTTTAGTCAGGATGGCGTTAAATACAATTAGACTGGTTAAAAGTTAGTCTTTGTGAATGTTTTCTAACAGAATTTGTAACCAATAGGTTATCATTTATAACTCTTCGCGAATTTCAATAAGAAGAGATTTGATTTCTGTAAGTTTTTTAACTAGTTCAAAGTTGTGTTCAGTTTCGGTGCGGTTGTCTTTGATTTTCTTTTTTGCACCACTAAGAGTCATTCCTCGTTCTTTTACCAAATGCCATATCAAATGAAAGTTTTCAATATCTTTTTGTGTAAATAGACGTTTTCCTTTCTTGTTTTTTTGTGGTTTAATCACATCAAATTCATTTTCCCAGTACCTTATTAGAGAGGTGTTTACATTGAACATTGTTGCAACTTCACCGATACTGTAAAACATTTTATCAGATCTGATTTTCTTTTCTGAATCCATGGTAATTAATTTATTTTCAAAATTGGTAATAAAAAGTGAGACAGCAAAATTTATTTTTGAAGAAGACCTTAACTCTTGGACATCATAAAGTTCAGTCACACAAGTTAAGGCTATATTCGAGAATCTTTGAAATTATTTGGGCGCATTAACTGTAAGCGGTAATCGGTAATCGGTGGTCGGTAATCGGTGGTCGGTAATCGGTAATCGGTAATCGGTGGGGTTTATCATAGTCGCTCCCACTTATTGGAATTCTACTTTTGTTAAAAAAGGCAGAATCTCAAGTTTAATACAATTTACCGATTACCGATTACTGATTACCGCTTACATTAACTCTAATATTGTTTTGTCATAATACCTAAATAATTACCAACATTGTTCTTTAGTCCACAAATTGCATTGCGTAATATTTTGCTGTAAGTTCTTCGCCTGTAGCATTCTTAATCATTACATTCCAATGCCATTTAGCACCTGGTTTAAACACTTTTTCGATAAGGAATTCGCCAACTTCTTTGTTGTTGTAGTAGCTCTGCATATTATAATCTTCGCTTCCACAGATATTTGTTGAGATATAAAAATTTAACTGCGATGCAAGAAGTTCGCCAAGTAGGTAATTGTGATAGTAGCAAGGAGAAGTTGCAATATGGCTTTTTGTTGCCCAGTCTGGCATATCGCGACCTTCGGGACGTTTCACCATTTGATATTGTTCAACAAGATCCCACCAAAGTTTATTTAAATCCTGATCTGGGTTTTCGTACATAGATTTCTCAAATCTATACATTACCTGTGCCCAGCGGCTAAATACTAATTGCTCTAAGCGAAGTGACTTGAAACCCAATTCAGCAATTTTTTCTTTTTCTGCATCGCTAATTCCTAGCATGTCCTGCATCCATTGAGCATTTGAGCCCATACGTCCGAATAACATCGCAATTGCCTCTGTAGTAAAAGTATGAGCAGGATCAATTAGTACAAAAGGTAATTCGCGGTCAATATATTTATTGTATGTTGCATGACCAAACTCGTGCATCATTGTGTTCATCCAGTTGTAATTTGGTTTGATATTGCAAAGTACTCGAATATCGCCAGCTCTATCAACATCAATGCAATAAGCATGTTGATTCTTGCCTTCTTTTTCGTACAAATCGCTATTGGCAATCATATCTGTAATATCCATGCCTAGAGATGCATAATATTCTGTTTTAAGTTTTTCGATATTCTGATCTTTATAATAACCATCAAGACTGATTTCATACATCTGAGGAGCTTCTTGGAAGAATCTGTTTTGATAGTGCCAAGGTCTGAGATCTTCTTTTTTAATGTTGAATTTCTTAGCAAGATATGTGTCAATTTCACCTTTTAGTTCTTCAAAAGAACCTCTTGTTAATTCGTCCAATTCATCAAATAATTTGCTTATTTCTTCAGGATCCTGATCACTTAACTTTAAACTCATTTCGTGAAAATTGTTAAAACCAAGTGATACTGCAAGTTCGTTACGTTTCTTTACAAGTGTAACAATATCATCAGAAACAACTGGACCTAACTTTTTTACTTCAGTCCATGCTTCTTCAACTTGAGCAGAGTTTTTTGATGTAGAAAGTATCTCTTCAATATCGTTATCTGTTAAAGTGTCGCCTTTAACCACAGCTCTAAATAATGAAAACTGTCTGTCAATTTCTGTTGACATATTTATCATCTCCTCAAGCATCTTAGGATCGGCTTGATTTGATAAGTATGAATTGTACAAAACATCAAGTTCACGAAGCAAAATCTCATCTTTAATTTGTCCAGATTCTTTAACTTTCTTTAAGAATTCAAAATCATCTTTGTTAGTGTAAATAGTTGTGTATTCTAACTCTAGCTCTGCCGATTTATTGTAGTCTGCCTCTTCTCCAGAAATAGATGCAATAAAATAAGCATCGCACATTTCCTTGTAAATAGGCTTAACCGCTGCTTCGTGCTTTTCTACAAATTCTTTAAATTGTTTTTCCATATCTTCTTCTTTTTTTGCCGGTTTATTATTGCATGCTGCAAATACCAGTGCCGGTAGGATTAAAAATAACAGTTTTCGTTTCATTTTTGTTGTATTTAAAGTTAATGTTAATTCAAGTGTCTTAAACAAAGTACTCAATACTTTTTTCGATAGAACATTTTTGTGTAAAATTAAAAAAGAGATTTGATATTCATTCAATTCAAAATCATAATTTAGTTTTTATTAACAAAATATATATCTATGAAGCTGTTAAAAAAGCAATTAAATGACAATAACTGATTACACAAACTTGCATCGTGTTGAACTGCAAATTGCACTAAGTCAAAAATTTATTATAAAATTTAAACAATCATTTAAATAAATGCCAAATAGTTCAAATAAAAATTTGTTTTTGCGAAAAGAGATTGTTATATTTACAACTTATTCTTAACTACTCAAATTATGAAAACAAAGAACGTTCTTCTGCCGTTAATGCTACTTTTATTAAGTACTTCTTCATTTGCACAATCCTACGATTTTCTTGACAGGAATATGATTAAGGCTACCGTTAATTCGGATGGTACATTATTTAATAGTTTTGATGGCAGCTTTAATGCTGGTTTTGAAGTGCCAAATGGATTAGGGATTCATTCCTTATATAATGGTGTGTTTTGGTTTGGTGGGGTTGATAATACTGGCAATGTTCGAACTTGTGCTCCAACTTATAATTTGCAGAGTCCAGAGCAATATTTTGGACCTGTGGCAGATGACTATATAAAACCATCTTATAAGAACCGATATAATAGAGTTTGGAAAGTAAGTTTAAGTGAAATTCAGTATCACTTAGAGAATTATAACGAACCGGGTTACTCTATGCCAGAAGCATTTTTAAATTGGCCTGCGCATGGTGATGTTTCTAATGGCGAAGCCGCTGAATTAGCTCCTTATTACGATTATAATTCAAATGGAACTTATGATCCATATAACGGAGATTTCCCTTTAATCAGAGGTGATCAGGCAATTTATTTTATTTTTAATGATGAGCAAGGTCACAATGCTACGGGAGGTTTAAAAACTGGCATTGAGGTACATGGCATGTTATATTGTTTTTTTCCATCTGTTGGTTCTGTTTTATCACAAACTGTTTTCGTAAATTATAAACTTATTAATAGGTCAACACAAAATTATACGGATTTCTTTGGTGGTATGGCAGTTGATTTTGATTTGGGTTTTGCAAATGATGATGTTTTTGGAACAGACTCGATTAACCAAATGATGTACGTTTATAATAGGTATAATGAGGATGGAATGTTTATGGATTCATCGTATAATTATGCAACATATGGAGATCCCGCACCTGCTCAGGGTGTTGTAATGCTTAATAAGGAGATTTATGCAGCCCTACCAGTATTTTATTATGGTTCTTCAATTGAAATTTGGAATTATGAGGATTTGGCTATATATAATATGTTACAAGCTAAAACTGTGATGGGAGTGCCACTGTATTCTACTTTCGATGGAATCTTACCTACCAATTATATCCACAATGGCTATCCCGAGACTGGTGATGGTTGGATACCAAATATAAGTGACACATCAAATTATTCATTTAATACTATGAGCGTAATTTCTGCTGGTCCTTATTCTTTTAAACCTGGTGAAAGTCTTTGCTTCGATTTGGCTTTCCCATGGGCTAAAGATTACGATGGTACAAATTTGACTTCATTAAGTTTACTCAGAGAAAAAGCTGGTGCTCTTATTAGTTTTTTTGATGACTATGGGTTTGAATGTGGCAATCAGATGCTTGGAACAGATAAATTTATTGATAATGACTTTTCAGTTTACCCTAATCCTAGCTGGGGTAATATTCATTTGAGTCTTGACTCAGGTTTCTCTGGTGTAGCTACTATTAGTGTTTATTCATCAGAAGGTAAACTGATTCAGGAGTTTGATACAAATAATTCTGAAAATCAATTAAGCATCGATCAACCAGGACTATATATTATTATTGTTAAAGCTGGTAATAAACAGTCTGTAAAAAGAATTTCTATTTTGTAATGGATTGTTAATCTAGTTGATTTGAGTATGTAAAAATATTTTCACAATTTTATATTTAGTGTTGATTGATTTTATATTTTTGCACCCTCAATGCCCGGGTGGCGGAATTGGTAGACGCGCTGGTTTCAGGGACCAGTATTCGTAAGGATGTGCAGGTTCGATCCCTGTCCCGGGCACAAAAAGAGTTAGATTTATCTGACTTTTTTTGTTTTTATGCAGTTCACCCCTTTAAAATGTCAGTTTACCGAAATCTTATTTCTTCGAATTTGTATATCGCATACTTTTGTTCCATAAAATAAATTTAAAATTATGAGACATCATCATCATCATCATTCAGAAATCAAGTGTGGCAGAAAATCACATTCAAAAACAAGAGGTTTTATGTTTGGGTTTTTACTACTTGCTGCCGGTACAACATTAATTTTAGGTAATACCGGAGTTATCGATAAATCTCTTTTTGAGTATATCTTTTCATGGCAATCATTACTGATAGGATTTGGTTTATTAATTCTATCAGGTGGGATTCGCCAACATTGGTTTGGTTCACTCATTATGATTACAATCGGTACTTTGTTCTTATTAGACGAAATATATCAGTTTAAAACTGGAGTAGCGAACATGATTTGGCCAGCTGTTTTAATAATCATTGGCATCGGTGTAATTGTCAGAATTTTTATTCCAAAAAAATCAAATACGTGTTTTGATAAAGACAATTATAAATACGAGATGGATGAGCAAGTGAGTAGTGAGGATTACATTAATGTTTCTCGCGTATTTTCAGGTGCAAATCTAGTTGTGAAATCGCAAAGTTTTAAAGGTGGGAAAGCAAGTTTTGTATTTGGTGGCGGAGAATTTGACCTTCGCGGAGCTCAACTTGCTGAAGGAATCAATATCCTTAAAATAGAATGTGTATTTGGTGGTGTTAAAATCTTCATTCCCGAGAATTGGGACGTAAGTCTCGAAACTTCTGGTGTGTTTGGTGGATTTGCCGATGAAAGAAGACGTGTGCAGATCGAAAATGTTGACAGAACTCGTAAACTTATAATAAAGGGCGAGGCTGTATTTGGTGGCGGGGAAATAACTAATTAGTAAAAAAACAAAAAATAATAGACCTGTTCGACTTCGCCGCGGCGGAAACATTCGCAGAACGATCTGTTTGTGCTAGATAAAAGATTCTTCGGGATAAACAGGCTGAAAGCCTGATTTATTTCAACCTGATGCGGAGCATCAGG
>CAZOHR010000027.1:0-2293 GCA_964579045.1 uncultured Bacteroidales bacterium
TTCAGTGAGGGCTTCGCCGTTGTTTCGTTTTTGTGGCGATGACAAAAATGAAAAAGCTATTTTAAAACGAAACAGCTTTTAGCTATGTGAAAATTCTTCAACACAATAAAGTTTTTAAAATCCCCCAGAAATATTGCTTGATCCCTAACCTGACGAGCTGGCTTCACTCTCCGTTACCAATGACAGACGCTTACATCAAATTCACACATTCATTCCAGCGCAATACTTGTCGCATATTTGTGTAACGAGTAACTACTGCGTAGTTGCTCGTCACTTTTTTTAGCCGCGAATTACACGAATTACACGAATTAAAGGATTTTTAAAATCAACAACGTTGATTTTAAAAACATTCGTGTAATTCGTGTAATTCGCGTTAAAATAAAACTTGGAGCGAACGCAGTGAACGACAAGTTCACATAGCGATTTGCGCTGTCCTGACTGTCTTCTTCGCATTATGCCACAATTTTGGGGTGCCTACTCGCAATGACCATGTCTACTTTAGTACTACATGGTCATTGCAAACCGCTTTTTGCGGTGAAGCAACCACCTAAGCTAACTGGTATCAAAAGCCCGCTAGCTTCGATACAAAGCGAAATTTTGCTTAACTCATAATAATTATCCATTTCTGAATAATTACAGTTATCTTTGTTGCGATTATACGTAATTGAACTGTACTTTGCAGACAATCCGTATTTGAGATTGTTTTAGCTAAATGTTTTGGAAAATGATTGAAAGAGCCGAGTATATTAAGGGGTACCAGTTAAGATTGTTCTTAGATAATAATATAATTAAAGATATCGACCTATTTGATTTTCTTAATGCAAGCAAGTTGCCTGAAGTTAGGAAATGCTTAAAATTTGAGTACTTCCAGCAGTTTAGAGTCGAAAACGGCAATTTATGCTGGGGCGATGAATTTGAAATTGAATCAAGTCAAATTCTTAAAGGGAAACTCGATATCCGTAAATAAAAGTCAAAAAGTCGAATATCACTTTTGATACCCGACTTTATACAACTACCTGAAATTCTCAAGTAGTAATCTACTCATTGCGTTTTATAGTCCCATTGGAATTGACAATTCGATACCTGCTTCCAATTTCGGCATTGGATATTGGCTATCTAAAACAAATTCACTAAGACGATATTGTCCATAAATCGAAATCATACCATATCCAATTCTTGTCCTTATACCATATTGGAATTTGTTAAAATCATGAAATAAAATCGAGTTATCAATTAGGACATTATCAGTTTCAACTTCCATATTATGACTTGCCCCAGCAATCCATTGGCCAAAGATTCCAGTGTCCCAGAATAGTCCCAGCCCAGTTGAAGTCGCAGGAAGCAATCTTATTCTTTGATATAATTCAACATTAATTGACCCAACAGTAAATGATTCTTTCGCTTTATAATCTTCCACCTCAATTATTGAATCCCAATTAGTGAAGTTTTTAAGATTTACTTTTGAACTGCCCCATTCTGCATTTAAGCCAATACTATATGTTTTAGTGATATTTCTTTTGTAGCGAAGGCCAAGATTAAAAGATCCTGATTTAAAACCAATCATTTCATATTCGGTTGGTACTGGTGGAGTTATAAAACTTTTTGCAAAATATGGTTGAATATAGTATTTTGCATTAACACCAAAGCCAGTGGTTGCGTTATCTGAGGTAAAACGACTTACATGCTGTCGGTGGCCTTTCACAACTGGAGGATATATCTCAACATTTTTAATATTTGTTGAATATTTCATTTCCTCAGGTTTCAGTTTAAAAGTTTCAACATAATCCTGATGATAAACTCTTAAGGTTTTGTTTCCTGATAAAGCTTCTTTTTTCAATGTGATCTTATCTTCTGATCCAAACCATATTTCGGTCTGAGAATAATACAGCAATTGACCGTTTTCTCCTTCAATATGATACCAAATTTGAGCTGGTGTGGAATAATCTTTACGAATAGGTTTAATATAAACATAGTTCTCGTCTTGTGTAATCTCAAAACTTTTAGCCGGAATATACTTTAGTGTTGTGGTGAAATAAACAGCGTCTGGCACTCCAAAACCTGTTGCATAGTCGAAATATGGGTACATATCGGCAGATTTTTCAATTTCCGCTTTCATTTGCATAGCAGTATATCCAGGACGAGTTTGCCATGCACATGCTGCAAATCCAGCCACTAATGGACTCGAAAAAGATGTTCCAGATGCCTGTCCATAACTTCCATCAGGATTTGCAACTTTAGCAGTTCCGTATGCACTCACGTTCACTGCATAGGTAAAAGGTGAATTGCCTCCGGA
>CAZOHR010000027.1:2303-19363 GCA_964579045.1 uncultured Bacteroidales bacterium
CATTAGGTTTCATTCTGCCATCGGCAGTTGGGCCGTATGAACTAAAGCTGATGTGAGTATCATCTTCTGGATCGGTACCACCAATAGATAGAATACTATCAGCATCAGCAGGAGCTCCCATTGTTTTCCATGAGTTATCATCACCTTCGTTACCTATGGAGTTACATACTAAAATCCCCTTTGAAGCAGCCATATTTGCGGCTCTTGTTACAACTGAGGTTTTTCCGTCCATTTCTTCAATATAATGTCTATCCGCACCATATCCTAAGGACGAGTTTATAACGTCAGCACCATTCTTATCAGCCCACTCAACTGCCATCATCCACCATACTTCTTCTTTTGCAGGTTCAGCGCCAACTTCAGTTCGTGCAAAAAGAAATTCAGAGCCAGTTGCAAGTCCCATTTTTTCACCATTCTTGTAAATTCCAGCAATACAGCTCAAGACCATAGTCCCATGGCTATTCCAATCGTACACATTTTCGATATTTTTTGGAAAATTCCATGTCTTTATTATTTGTTTATTATCGCGTAAATGCTTGAAAGCATCATGAGTGTCCACGCCCGGAAAACCACCGTCAAAGACTGCAATTCTAATTCCTTTTCCATCAATGCCAGATTTAACAAACTCCTCTCCTCCCATTCTTTTAACCTGAGGTAGCAGTAAAGTTTCGGCATCGACGCTAACCTCGCTATTGTCGTATTCTGATTTCTGAGAGGCTAAGTTAGCATCATTTGAGATTTGCACTACCTCTTTAACGAAACTGAATCCTGAAATATATCTTGCATTTTCTGCACTGGTATAGATAGCCATCGAATTAAACCAACGTGATTCGCCAATGACTTCTTCACTAAGATTACCAACTTCAGATTTGTAATAATTACTCAGCGGATAATCAGAAATATCATAAAGTGAAATATTATTCAGTTCTCTTCTCTCAATTGCCTTTGCATCAAAATATTCATAAGGATTAAACTCTGAACCAGATTTGTCAGTAAAGTAAACCCAGTAGTAGTTCTGTGCATTAGCAATTATGCCAGCTAAAAAAAAGGCGAAAAACAAAATATTCTTTCTCATATAAATCAGATTTTCTTAAAATTGAACGTGTTTCAAAGTCCAAATTTAATAAAATAATTATGAATGGAAATTAATTTGCAATTTTTCGCAAATCCTACATAAAAGTAAAAACTTATTTTCAGCAGAAGAACTATTCTTTAGGATTTACATACTGCCCAACGAAGAGTGGAGTGTTGTACTTATTTTCTTTTAGGATATAAATAAATGGTTTGTTGGCAATAAAGCTTTCAAAGTTGTCGAACTCGATAGTGTGTACTGATGAAGTTTCATACATTATTACGGCAGTTGCAGCAGCAGCTTCAGAGCCTTTTTCATCAACTTCGAAAAATACTTTTTGAATAACTTCGCTAATTGCTAGATTATTATTGTCAGTAATTCCGGAGAAATCTGCTGATTTAAATGCTGACTTTACACCCATTTCCATTAAAATATCAGCCAATTTAAAAGATGACTCTGTTTTAAATTTAGGAATCTCCACATAAACATCATTGAATCTAAGATTTTGGCAAATTTTTTCGTACTGCGCATAGTCTGGAATATATTTCGAGATATTTTCGGAATTAGAATCGTGAGGTAAAATGACTATCAATGAAAGTTCAGGAGTTGTGTAAGGCATCTCCAATACTTGAATACCATCAAAATCAGCATATCCAAAACCCTTTTCTCGTTGAATCATAAAATCTGTTTGAGCAGTTTCGTTTTTATTTACATAGAAGTCTTTCTTTGCAGTTGTACTTTCTGTAAAAGGAAATTTCCATTTTGATTTAATAAATATAGCATTTACAAGTACCATTCTTGTTTCTTCGGTTAAAGTTCCTTCTGGAATTAGATTATTTATTCTCTTTCTGGTCATCTCGCTCACCCAAGAATTTATTTTTTTCTCTTCTAACCTATAATTATTCCGAAAATCAACATTCTGAAATGCGCCGTCGAAGTATAATTTGATTATTTCACGATAATCATCCCTGATTGAAAAATCTTCTTCAAGGAAAATCCTATTGGCCAAATTGAATTCTACTTCTGAATTGGCAGAGAAATTATTAAGATATTCTAAATATGATGAAAAAGATTTGAGAAATATTTCTCTATTTGGACTATAGCCCATTACATTGCTTATTTCCGATGCTGTCGAATTGCGTGCGCCGCTATAGACCATTCCCATTGCAATATTTAAAGACGCCGGTGAGAAAGATATGTTTTCTTCGGGTTTTTGCAATGATACCTGTTTAAAAATTTCAAAAGAAAATTCAGTCATTGCATTCTCTTGTGACATTTGACTATCTTTGATCACATCTACGTTTTCGCTTGTACTTAGACTTGTATTATTGTCAGTAGTAATTGTGCTATTATTGGTTTTTACAATAGTTTTACACGACATCATAGAACAAATAGCTAGAAGTGGTAATAAATATTTAATTGTTTTCATAAACATTGGTTTTTTAAGGTTTACACAAATATCATTCCTCAAAGATATTAGCATTAAATTAAATTTTAATAATTATTTAGGCATTATGTCAGAACTAGAATTCTATTTTTAGTTGGTAGTTGGTAGTGGTAGTTGGTAGTGGTAGTTGGTAGTTGGTAGTGGGTAGTAGGGTTTTGCTTAGCCGCTGCCGCTTTGTGGAAAAATCGGTAATCGGTAAAAATTGTAGTCGGTGGTCGGTGGGTTTTGTCTAATCGCTGTCGCTGACTAGGATGCAGCTATCGTTTCTTAGTAGAATAAAGAGCAGAATCTCAAGCTTACGACAATCCACACCGACTACTGACTACAGATTTTACCATAAGCGACTTCGAAAGGTAAGTAATTAGACCTAAGACCTAAGTAATTACAAATTTTATTAACAATATGACTTTTTCAATTTTTACCGACAAAAAATAATATAATTTTGCTCCTATAATTATTTTTTTGAAATGAAAAAATACATACACGATTTTGAAGTACAGCGGATAGAACATTTAAACAAAGACTATTATTTGTTAAAGCTATGGTCCGAAGAGGAATTGCCAGTAATTCTACCTGCTCAGTTTGTAGAATTGAAGATTAATGATTCTCCATCAACATTTTTGCGCCGACCAATTAGCATTCATGATGTGAATTATGAAAAAAATACGATTACTCTATTAATCCGAATTGCTGGAGCAGGCACTGCCAAGTTATCAGAGATAAAAGCAGGTATGTTAGTAAATATGATATACCCTTTAGGTAATACATTTTCTTTGCCTACCCAAGATAAAGTATTGCTTGTTGGTGGAGGTTGTGGAGTCGCTCCTATGCTATACGCCGCTAAGTACTTTATGCAGTTTGGCTTCGACCCAACTCTTCTACTTGGTTATCGCGACAAAGAAAGTATTATCAGACGTGATAAATTTGAAAAATATGGCAATGTATTTTACACAACCGAAGATGGAAGCTTTGGAGAAAAAGGCAATGTTTTAAATCATTCACTCTTTAGCCCTGAACAATTTAATTACAATAAAATATATGCTTGTGGTCCTGAGGCGATGCTAAAGAATCTTGGTAAGTGGGCTATTGAGCATAATGTTGATTGTGAGGTTTCTCTCGAAAATTTAATGGCTTGTGGTGTTGGTGCTTGTCTTTGCTGTGTCCAAAATACAAATGAAGGACATAAATGTGTTTGTACCGAAGGGCCTGTTTTTAACGTAAAAGATTTGATATGGTAAATCTTGAAATAAATTTTAACGGATTATTACTAAAAAATCCTATTCTTACAGCATCAGGAACATTTGGTTATGGAACTGAGTTTGCCGATTTTATTGACCTAAATCGTCTTGGCGGTTTTATTGTAAAAGGAACAACTTTGCATCATCGCGAGGGAAATCCTTATCCTAGAATGGCCGAAACTCCTTCGGGAATGCTTAATGCTGTTGGTTTACAAAATAAAGGGGTAAAAGTATTTTGCGACAAAATATATCCCAAGATAAAAGATTATAAAACCAATATCTTGGTCAATGTCAGTGGGTCTGTAATTGAGGATTATGTTGCCACCGCCGAAATGATCAATGAATTGGAGAATATTCCTGGGATTGAACTAAACATATCCTGCCCTAATGTTAAAGAAGGTGGAATGGCTTTCGGGACAAGTTGTGTTTCAGCTTCTGAAGTTGTTAAAGAAGTCAGAAAAGTGTACAAAAAGCATATGATGGTAAAACTTTCGCCAAATGTTACCGACATTGTTTCAATTGCTCAGTCTGTTGAAGCTCAAGGTGCTGACTCAGTATCTTTAGTAAACACTTTTTTAGGAATGGCGATTGATGTAAGAACACGAAAACCAAAACTTTCAACAATAACCGGTGGGCTTTCAGGACCAGCAATTAAACCTATTGCTCTTCGTATGGTATGGCAAGTTTCAAAAGGTGTTAAAATTCCCGTGTGTGGACTTGGTGGAATAATGAACGCCGACGATGCAATAGAGTTTTTACTTGCTGGAGCTTCATCAATTCAAGTTGGAACTGCAAACTTTATTGATCCAGACATAACCATAAAAATCCTTGAAGGAATGGAATATTACTGCCGAAAATATGGTGTAAAGGATATAAATGAGCTAATTGGAGGCATGAAAGCGATTTGATTCTGCAAATAGTCATGTTCTTCCTTAAAATACTATTTCAGTTTTTTTACTACCTTCTAAATAATGAAAGAATATTTTTAATTATTTAGCTGTTTCTGTAACTTCTTTAACGTTTCCATATCCGCTTGGGTGGATGATGGAAAGTTGAGAAATATTCATCAGTTCATCTTCGTCTTCTTTAACGTTTCCATAACCGCTAAGGCGGATGATGGAAAGTTGAGAAGTATTCAACTGTGTATCTTCTTCTTTTTTTAACGTTTCCATATCCGCTTGAGCGGATGATGGAAAGTTAAGAAGTATTCAGCAGTGAATCTTAGTCTATTTTTAACGTTTCCATAACCGCTAAGGCGGATGATGGAAAGTTGAGAAGTATTCAGCAGTGCATCTTAGTCTTTTTTAACGTTTCCATAACCGCTTAGGCGGATGATGGAAAGTTGAAAAAGTATTCAGCCGTGTGTATCGAATTATATAACCTTATTTTCATTTACCACTGCCATCAAAATAGTTATAAATATTTTTAACAAAATTATGTAGTTATCAGAAAAATATGTAACTTTGGTAAATAATTTTCATTGTTTATTATTTTCAACGGTAACTTAAACTGATGACAAAAGCTAAAATTTCCTTTAGAAAAATCATCCCAGAGGTAATATTATTCTTACTAATTCTTATTGCTGGAATTATATACCTCAATTACACATGGATGCGCATTGAAGATAAAAATAAAAACAATGTTCTCGAAATAGCTAAATCAATAGAAATACTCCTTCCTATTGAACTCATTGATAGCCTTGATGCTCTTCCCGAAGACAGCCTGAAAAATGAATATATTCAGATTAAAAATAAGCTAATGTCAATTATGCCTATTATTCCTGAATCTCGCTTTACATATTTATATACTGTCAAAAATGGTAAAGTATTTTTCCTAGTTGATTCAGAGAAGTCTTCGTCTCCTGATTATTCTCCTCCAGGACAAGAATATACTGAAGCAGACAGTTCGGTTTATAATGCTTTTTATGATAACAGGGAAATTGTAACAAAACCTTTTACTGATAGGTGGGGTAATTGGATAAGTGTATTAATTCCAGTTGTAGATGCAAAATCTGGTAAAGTTACAGCAGTTTTTGGAATGGACTTTAACGCTAAAACATGGAGCAGAAACTTGTTTCTTGAAATTGCTCAATCATCAGCAATAGTCTTGCTGGTATTTTTATTGCTTCTTTTTCTTATTATTATTAAAACAAAGAATAGTAATTTAAGAAAGGAACTTTTTGTGCGAAAAACAACAGAAATTGCATTACGAGAAAGTGAAACAAAATACCGCCATCTGTCAAATAAAATGACTGATGTTGTTTGGCTAATGGACATAAGTGGTAAGAGTCTTTTCGTATCTCCATCAATAGAATCTTTTACGGGTTACACAGTTGAAGAGTATATGAAACAAACTATTCCTGAAAGATTTACTCGCGAAACAGCAATTAGCGGAATGAAGATTTTAGAACAGGAAGTTCAATATTATATTAGTACTGCAGAAAAAAACATTAAGCATACCCGTGTACTCGAAATGGAGTATTTATGTAAAGATGGCGGAACAAAATGGGGTGAGCTTATTGTAACACCTTATCATGATGATGCTGGCGATTTTATTGGGATACATGGAGTTACAAGAGATATAACACAACGCAAACAGACTGAAATTGAACTGATAAAATCGAAGGAAAAGGCAGAAGAGAGTGATAGATTAAAATCTGCTTTCCTGTCCAATATGAGCCATGAAATTAGAACCCCTATGAATGGTATTATGGGTTTTGCAAGTTTACTCCGCCGACCAAATCTTACAGGGGAAAAGCAATCAGAATATGTGGATTTAATTGAAAGAAGTGGACTCAGAATGCTTAACATCATTAATGACATTATTGACATCTCGAAAATAGAATCTGGACAGATGTCAATTTACAATGAGAAAATCAATTTAAACACACTGTTAAAAAACTTATATGATTTCTTTTTGCCAGAAATCACTCAAAAAGGACTTAAATTTTATTGTAGTAATGAGTTTCAGAATTCTCCAATTTTTATTGATACAGACCAGGATAAACTATATGCAATATTAAGCAATCTGATTAAGAATTCAATAAAATTCACAAAGTCTGGAAAGATTGAATTTGGTTATAGGGTGCAAAATAAATTCTTAGAGTTTTTTGTTCGTGATTCTGGCATAGGAATACCTGAAGGGCAATTAGACTTAATATTTCAGCGTTTTAGACAAGGCAGCGAATCCCACAGTCGCGAATATGAAGGGGCTGGACTAGGACTTGCAATTTCAAAGGCTTATGTTGAGATGTTGGGCGGAAAGATTAGAGCAGAGAGCATACCAGAACAAGGTTCGGTATTTTATTTTACAATAAAACTTAAAAACTCATCCAATCAGCTAGATAATGATGAATCTGAATCAAACAGCAATTCAATAGTAGTTTCTAATAAGCTTAAAATTATAATTGCAGAAGATAATGATGTGACATTATTGCTCTTACAGAATTATTTACAAGGATTTGCCTCAGTTATCTATGTTGCCTCTAATGGATTGCAGACAGTTGAAATTTGTAAAATGCACGAAGATGCAGATATTATTTTCATGGACATAAAAATGCCTTTATTAAGTGGTTATGAAGCGACAAAACAAATAAGGGAATTTAATAAGGATATCATTATTGTTGCACAAACAGCATATGCTATGAGCGAGGAAGAACAAAAAGCTTATGATGCTGGTTGCAATGACTATGTTGCCAAACCATTTACAGAAGAGGATATTGCAGGGATTATACAAAAATGGTTTGGCTAAGCTTGTAGTAGATTCACTTGTTTCTGCCGCAATCATTTAATTAATGCTGAAATATTAATGCTTTCCCTTTCAAAAAAAATTGTATTTTTACCGTAGAATTTATTTTATGAGAATCGCACTAATTGGTTACGGTAAGATGGGAAAAGCAATCGAAGAGATTGCAATCGAAAGAGGACATACAGTTTCTGCAATTGTAGACCTTTCGACCGAAGTAAAAATAGACTCTGAGTTAAAAAAAACTGTAGATGTTGCCATTGAGTTTACCTCGCCTGAAGCAGCCAAACAAAATTTATTGGATTGTATCATTGCTGGTATTCCCGTTGTTAGCGGAACCACAGGATGGGCATTTAATGAAAATGAAATGAATGAATTGTGTAAAAAGAATTCTACAGCCGTTTTTTATGCTTCAAATTTTAGTATTGGAGTTAACATCTTTATGCAAATAAACGAAAAACTAGCTAGTTTACTTAATAGTTTTGGCAGTTATTCTGCAAAAATTAAAGAGACTCATCATATTCACAAGCTAGACAAACCTAGTGGAACCGCCATTACTCTAGCAAATGGAATTGTTAAAAATAATTCAAAATATGTTAAATGGGAGTTAAATCCTAGCACCGACATACAAAATATTGAAATTACTTCGTTTAGAGAAGGTGAAATTTTTGGAGATCATTCTGTAATATGGGAAAATGATATTGATTCTATTAATATCTCTCATTCGGCAAAATCGCGTAAGGGCTTTGCAATGGGCGCAGTACTTGCTGCAGAATACATCAATAAAAGAACTGGATTATTTAATATGCGTGACTTACTAAAATAATTTTTTATGGCAAAAGTATCAGGATTAAAAGCTAAAATTGCAAGCAGCAGTGTTTTTCAAAAGATCAATAATAAATGGTTTTGGTTTGGATTAGTAACATTATGCTATCTGTTATGGGTAGTTTGGATGGGAAATTACTGGTGGTTGATTGGAGAACTTGTTATTGTTGATATGTACATCACAAAAAAGGTTCGTTGGGCATTCTGGAAACCTAAAAAAGAAAAGAAATATTCTAAATTGGCTCGCAAAACCCTCGAATGGGTAGATGCCTTGATTTTTGCAGTTATTGCAGCATCATTTATTAGAATATTTTTCTTCGAGGCTTTTACGATTCCCACTTCTTCGATGGAAAAAACACTCTTAGTTGGCGATTATCTTTTTGTAAGTAAAGTAGCTTATGGACCTAGAGTTCCAATGACTCCAATATCTTTTCCATTTGTTCATCATACTCTGCCATTAACTACCTCTACTCCTTCTTATCTAACTTGGATACAGAATGAATATGAGAGAATGCTTGGCTGGGGAGATGTTGAACGTGACGATATGGTAGTATTTAATTATCCTACAGGAGATACAGTTTGCGTGCAAAATCAGGCTCAAGATTATTATGATATTGTTAGAATTGCATCTTTTGTTATGCAGGAATACGACTATTCAGTTTTGATGAATTCAGGAAACGACACCTCAATTTTAAAAGCTCCAAAGAGTTCTGATTATTACTATGAATTATCGTATCATTTATTTAATCCAGAAGCAAACCCTGCACATACTTCTGAATTACTTCAAACTGTCTCTCAAAAGCTTCTAGCATACGATAATGCATTTTATAAATCTGGCAGCAAGCTTAAAACTAAAGCCGATTATGATAAAATGGCTAGACAAATAATATTCGACACCTACGAAATTATCGTTCGTCCCGTTGACAAGAGAGAGAATTACATTAAACGTTGTGTGGCGGTTGCTGGAGACACAGTTGAAGTCCGCGATGGCGAAGTTTTTGTAAACAATGTAAAACAAAAAGACATTCCAACAAAGCAGTTTAATTATCGCATCCAAACCGATGGCACAAATATTCCTGAACGTGTACTTCGCGAAAATCAAATTAACAAATCGGATATTCGTTTCGAGAACTCAGATTTTATCGTACCTCTCACTGCCGAGAATAAGAAGAAATTCGAAAGTATGCAGTTTATCAAAAAAATCGAGAAAGACGCTAAAGGCAAAGGAGATCCAAACTTCAGAATCTTCCCTCACAGTCAGAACTATAATTGGAACGAAGACTTTTTTGGGCCACTTTATGTTCCTGCTGCAGGTGCTAAAATAAAACTTGACACTTTAAATCTTCCATTATATAGTAGAATAATTGGATATTACGAAGGTAATACACTAGAGCTTAAAGATGGTAAAATCATAATTAACGGCAAAGAAACTACCGAATACACATTTAAGATGAATTATTACTGGATGATGGGTGATAATAGACATAATTCTGCAGATTCTAGATTCTGGGGATTTGTTCCTGAAGATCATATTGTTGGTAAAGCTTGGATGATTTGGATGTCGAGAGATAAGGAATATGGTGGAATTAGATGGAATAGAATCGGTAAGATAGTTCACAACTAAAAGATTAAGTGATGTCGAAGAAAATTAAGATTATAATTACTGTTGGGTTATGTGTTGGAATAGTCTTATTTGCATTTTTCACTTCTTTTGGGTTTTATAAAGCGGAAACTTATCCAGGAGGTCCAAAAAAATTCCTGATAAGAAAAGTTAAGAATGAAAATATGTTCATGAACTTTATCAAACCAAGTGCTGAATCTATTCTTAGTGCTGGAGATTTGATTATTTATAAAAACCCCGTACTTCACGACCCTAAATTTAATGAATTGGCGAATGAATATTCTAGGATAATCGCTTGTCCAGGTGATATTGTTAAAATTGTTGATAGCAAAGTTTTTGTTAATGATAAAGCAATTGAGGAATCATATGACAGGTATTTCCTTTTCAGAGTTACAATGGAAGGAACTACAAATTTTCAAGAGTTGCTAAAGGATTTTAAAGTTCAGATTTTGGACTCAATGAATAATAACAAAGCCTGCAATTTTGTTGCTACTGAATATATTGCCGAGCAAATAGCAGATGCTGATAGTGTTACAAATGTTAGAAGAATTTTAGAAACGGCTGGAACTGGTGATGTGAATGTATTTCCTAGAAGCGGCTCCACTTGGAATCTCGACAATTGGGGGCCTTGTGCAGTTCCTCAAAAAGGTGTTACAGTGATGCTTAACCCACGAAATATTGGCATCTATAAGACAATTATTGGTTTTTACGAGAATCATAATTTATTTGTATCTGGCGAAAACATTAACATTGATGACAGTCCGGCCGAGAAGTATTTGATTGAAGAAAATTACTACTTTGTTTTGAATGACAACAGATATAACCAACCAGATTCAAGAACTTGGGGTTTTATCCCAGAGAGTTATATTATCGGCAAAGTACTTAATTGATGGAGGCGGTTCTTTTTTCTTCATATTTTCCAAGCATTAGATACTTTAGTAAATTTCTTATTTACGACCAGTTAATAATTGATATTTACGAAAGTTACAGTAAGCAAACATATCGCAACCGGTGCAAAATACTAACAGCAAATGGAGTAAGCTCACTAATTGTTCCAGTAAAAAAGAATTTCAGAACTCACTTTAAAGATATTGAAATTGAATACTCAGAGAACTGGCAGGCTAATCATTCACGAGCTATATTATCGGCATACAAGAATTCTCCTTTCTACGAATACTATATCGATGCATTTGTCCCATTGCTCGAAAAAAAAGAAAAATATCTTCTCGATTTAAACAATGGCATTCTCGAAACAAGTTTAAAACTATTAAGTTTGAAACCTAATTTCGAATATAGTACAAGTTTTTTGTCAGGAGCAAATTACATTGATTTGAAAGATGCTATTCATCCAAAAACTCATAAAAACATTGAAGACAGCCAGTTTTTAGCAAAAGATTATATTCAGGTTTTTTCTCAAAGACATGGGTTTTGTCCAGATTTGAGCATACTAGATCTTTTGTTTAACGAAGGCCCATTAAGTCTTACTTATATTAAAAGTACAATAACTAATAAAGGTTAGTTTAAAACACAATTCTGAGGCTTATAAATATCGGGCAAAATACGTTTTAACTGATGCAGTACAGATAACCAGTTTCCAGTTTCCACATCTATCCCCCAACTTCCTGGGAGAACTCTTTCGAGCCTTACCATCGAAAAAACCGCTTTTCTAATAAAGCAAAGATTAACAGTTTTCATTGCTTCGGAATTACCTAAAATAGAATTCATTTCTTTCATCCATGTTTTATAGGCCGAAGAACAATTATACGATTTAAGAAAGTCGGTCATATTATCAACATCTTCTACAAGTTTAGCATCAAATAAAGACTTAATAAAAGCGTAGAATTGTGGAGTGTATTCAAAGCTATGATCGTCGTGATATTTAATATAATCTGATTCTTTTATATCCTGAAAATATGGAAGATACGAAAGCACTTCGCAGTAATGCGTTATATCATTTTCATAGTCATTACTAACTGTCAGAATATTTTTAATCTGTTTACTTAAAGGAATCATAAATATCAATTCATGCTTTAATTAACAAGAAAATACTATTATTGTTCAGATAGAATTGATTTTGCAAGGAGTAACAAGAATATTTTGAACTTTATTCCGACACTAAACTTTCAAAACCTTTTGTCATATATGTTTGGGTAACACTATCCTTGTCTAGGTAAATGAAATATGCCTCAACGTCTTCTGTTTTTTTAAGAATCTCAATAGATTTTTCGAGACCTGAAACCATAAATGCATTAGCCCACACATCGCACATCATACAGCTCTCCGAAACTACAGACACACTCAATAATGAATTAACTACAGGGAAACCAGTTCTAGCGTCAATACTGTGGCCATATTTAATATTATTGTTTTCGATGAATTTTCTATAATTTCCCGAAGTTGCAATTGCCATGCCCGATAGATTGATTATAATCTGATTTTCACGATTGTCGGCATCACTCCCATCAACTGGCTTGTCAACGCCAATTCTCCAAGGTTCACCACGACTATTAACTCCGTAACAAAACACTTCTCCACCAATTTCAACCAAAAAGTTTGTCAATCCAAGTTCGAAAAGATAGTCAGAAACATAATCAACAGATAATCCTTGAGCAATTGCATTAGTTACGATCATTGATTCAGGATAGTCTTTAGTAATTTTTCCGTCCGACAGATGCATTTTATCCATGCCCACATACTTCAATTGTTCGCCAATGTAAGTTGAATCTGGGATTCTTGATTCGGAGTTTTTTATCCATCCAAATCCCCAAGCATTAACTACTGGAGCAATGGTAATATCAAATGCACCGTCACTAGCTTTATAAACAATATATGAAGCGTCGAACATTTTCACAAAAAGCTCATCAGTTTCATTACTTTCGTTGTAATTTATTTTAGAAACTACGGAAGAATTATCGTAGTTATTAAGCGACTTATTAAAATTCTGCAACAAACTGTCTATATCAACAGCAAGGTCTTCGTTCCATTCATAAGTTATATGAAAAGTCGTACCCTGAATCGGACCTTCGTAAAAATAATACACTTTTTTTGGTTTACTAGCGCATGATAAAAGTAGAATGCAAGCTAAAGAAAATAACAGAGTTTTCATACAATCAAGAATTTATGCAAAGTAACAAAAAAGTTTTCAAAACTTGAATAAAATAAAATTTACAAGATTTCCAATTGCGCGCAGTGGAGCTTTTTCTAATGTTAACGAAGAGTTATTCATTTTCCAAAATCCAAACGCAAAAAAAAGCTTCACAATAAATGTAAAGCTTTTCTATTTTTTTTTTTCGTTTATCCTCCGAAATCGTCGAATGCAATCATTTCATCTGGAACACCGAGACTATCAAGCATTTTAAAGACAGCGTCGTTCATCATTGGTGGTCCGCAGAGATAATATTCAACATCTTCGGGTTCATTATGTTTGATAAGATAATTGTCAATAATAACCTTGTGAATAAATCCTACATAGCCTGTCCAGTTATCTTCTGGTTTAGGTTCTGATAATGCGATATGGAATTTAAAATTAGGGAATTCTCTTTCAATTGCTCTAAATTCTTCTTCATAGAAAATTTCGCGTTTTGATCTTGCACCATACCAGAAAGTCACCTTTCGACCTGTTTTTACAGTATGGAACAAATGGAAAATATGTGAGCGCATTGGCGCCATACCAGCTCCACCACCAATAAACATCATTTCTCTTTCGGTAGGTTTTATGTGGAATTCACCATAAGGACCAGATATAAAGACTTTATCACCAGGTTTCCTAGAGAATATAAACGAAGAACATACTCCTGGATTGACCTTCATAAAAGAACCAGTTTTTCTATCCCATGGAGGAGTGGCAATACGGATATTGAGCATCACAATATTTCCTTCGGCAGGATGATTGGCCATTGAATAAGCACGGAATGTTTCTTCTTCATTTTTCATCTTCAAATCCCAGATCTTTAGGGCATTCCAATCCTCTTTATATTCCTCTTCAACATCAATATCTTTAGAGAAATCTACTTCAAGTTTTGGAACATCAATCTGGATATAGCCTCCTGATAAGAACTCGAGAGTTTCGCCCTCTGGCAATTTAACAACAAACTCTTTGATAAAAGTGGCAACATTACGGTTCGAGACCACTTCGCATTCCCACTTCTTGATACCCATGATGGATGTAGGAAGGTCCAATTTTAAATCAGTGCGAACTTTTACCTGACATGCCAATCTCCAAAAGTTTTGCTGTTCTTTACGAGTAAAGAAGCCAGTTTCTGTTGGAAGGATTCCTCCTCCACCTTCTAAAACACGGCATTTACACATTCCACAAGTACCTCCGCCACCACAGGCAGATGGAACAAAAATTTTACGTTCTCCAAGGGTTGAAAGCAACGAAGAACCAGGTTCTACTTCGAATGGTTCGTCGTTATTTATGGTAATCTTAATATTCCCTTTTGGTGTAAGTTTATTCTTTGCAATTATCAACATTATAACCAAAGCGATTATAACGAGGAGAAAAACCGCAACTGAAGCTGCAAATATTACTGTTTGTGATGCTGTAATTATCATAATTTTTATTTTACAGATTAATACCCATAAATCCCATAAATGCAAGTCCCATAAGACCTGTAATTATAAATGTAATTCCCAAGCCTTTTAATGGTGCAGGTATCTGAGAATACTTAATTCTTTCTCTGATTGCAGCCATGGCAACTATTGCTAGCATCCATCCTACTCCCGAACCAACGCCAAAAACTGTTGCTTCACCAAATGTTGAATATTCACGTTCCGACATAAATAATGATCCTCCAAGAATTGCACAATTCACCGCTATTAAAGGGAGGAATATTCCTAATGAAGCATATAGAGATGGGGAAAACTTTTCAATTATCATTTCAACAAGCTGAGTCAAAGATGCAATAACAGCTATGAACAGGATAAAACTTAAAAAAGTTAAATCTACATCTGCATATTCAGGAGAAAGCCAAACTAATGCACCCGGCTTAAGTAAATATTTCTCGAGAAGAAAGTTCAGAGGTAGAGTTATTACCTGCACAAAGATAACGGCAATTCCCAAACCAAAAGAGGTTTTAACTGTTTTAGAAACAGCCAGAAATGAGCACATTCCAAGGAAATATGCAAATACCATATTCTCGATAAATATGGATTTTATAAATATGTTAAATAAGTTTTCCATAGTTTATTCTTCGATTAATGTTCTGTTTTTTGAACGATGTACCCACACAATTACACCAACCAAGATCAACGCCATTGGTGGCAAAATTATCAAACCGTTGTTAATGTAGCCTGCATCATAAAATGACTGAGGAATGACTTGCATGCCAAGGACTGAACCACTGCCAAGCAACTCTCGTAAGAATGACACAATAACTAGTATTGCTCCATATCCCAGTCCGTTTCCAATCCCGTCAATTAAACTTGGTATCGGCTTATTTGCCATAGCAAATGCCTCAAGTCTACCCATTACAATACAATTGGTAATAATCAGACCAACAAAAACTGACAATTGTTTACTTACATCAAACACATAAGCTTTTAAAAACTGGTCAACCACAATTACTAGAGCTGCAACAATAACCAATTGAACGATAATTCTAATGCGTTTAGGTATTGTATTTCTTAACAAAGCCAAAACAAAATTTGACATAGCTGTTACAAAAGTAACGCTGAGGGCCATAACTATCGCAGGTTCCATTTTTACTGTAACCGCCAGTGAAGAACAAATACCAAGAACCTGTACGGTAATAGGATTATTCTTATTAATTTGATCGGTCAGAAGCTGTAAACTTTTTTTAGAAAACATATTCTTTATTTTTTATTATCGTCAATAAATTTCAAATAAGCACTAATACATGTTTTTAACATATCGCGTAATCCATTTGATGTAATGGTTCCACCAGAGACGGCATCAACTGCGTAAATGTCACCACCAGCCCCGCCTTTTTTAACGTTCACCGAAACAAATACGCCTTTCTCGTCAAAAATCTTTTTCTGAGAAAACTGAGCTTGGTAATTAGGAGTTGAGATTTCGGCTCCTAAACCAGGCGTTTCTGATTTATGATCAAAATAAGCCCCATAAACAGTAGTAAAATCATCATTTAATGAGATATATCCCCATATCGGTCCCCACAATCCTTTACCATATAATGCAAAAACATATTTTGTACTTCCATCCTCTAGTTTGGCAACATATAATGGCCAATTTTGAGCATCAGGTGATTTCTTTAACTCGTCCTTAAGATTGATTTTAAAAGCATCAACATTCTCCACCTTTTCACCTTCAACATTTATCGTATAATTTTCTACGATTGTCTTGTCGAAAATTGATTCAACATTCTCAGGTGTAGATTCTAACTTTAGCGACGACAGAATGTTTCGTTTCTTTTCCAGTTCGATATTTCTCTGCTGAGCTGGTTGTAAAGCTAATGCAACTACAGTAAGCAGAGCTGCTACAACTACAACCATAATCACAGAATAAATAAAGGTGTATTTATTACTATTAGTATCCATATTATTATTCTTTAATTTTAATAGCTCTTTTTAGTCTCTTCTTCACATTTGCCTGAACCACAATATAATCAATTAACGGTGCAAATACATTCATTAACAAAATCGCAAGCATCATTCCCTCAGGATAAGCTGGATTTAAAACCCTTATCATAATAGCGAGTACGCCAATTAAAAAGCCATAAATATATTTTCCTCTATTTGTCTGTGACGATGTTACAGGATCAGTTGCCATAAAAACAAGTCCAAATGCAAATCCACCAAGCATAAGATGCTGATACCAAGGCACAGCCATTGCTGGATTTACCGCGAATGCATTTAGCAATACTCCCATACCAATTCCTCCAAGCAATACGGATAGCATAATTCTCCAGCTACCAACACCAGAAAATAGAAGAATCATAGCTCCGATTAATATTGCAGCTACAGATGTTTCTCCAACAGAGCCGGGAATTGTTCCAATAAACATATCCCAATTACTAACCTCCACTCCTATCCCGTTAACTAGTTTTTCAGCTCCATTTGCAGCTTGAGCAAGTAATGTTTCACCAGAATATCCATCAATTATTCCTTTTCCGTCAGCCATGCCTGATACCCAAA
>CAZOHR010000028.1:0-18738 GCA_964579045.1 uncultured Bacteroidales bacterium
TTTTTTGTTTCGTTTTTGTGGCGATGACAAAAATGAAAAAAGTATATGATATTAAAGCAGAGTAAATAATCAATAATTTAAATGGCTATAAATTAGCATGTTGGAATCAAGTTATAGTGATTCAATTTATAAGTAGCCCACAGATATTTAATAAATTAGAATGTTTCCCGAGAAATCGGGATTTCATAAATTCAAAATGCCGATGCTACTTATAAATAAAACAATTTTGCGCAGCAAATAATTGACTTCGTCGAGGGCTTGCGCCGTTAGCAGAGCTGAGCTTGCCACGTAAAAAGTGGCTGCGGTTGGGCTATATTATATTGCGAAGCACCGGAACATGTTGTGCAATCGCTATTAAAAAGTATTCAGCAGGGTTTTTTGCATATTCAGTTAGCACGGGCACTTAAATAATTAAGAAAAATCGCATAATTTTTATACTTGCATTTCCTTTGCCTCGCAGATAATTTATTCATTTTTCATCTATTCTCGTTTCTCCCTGAAATTACGGTTTGCGGCAACCGTTTATTTTTCTTTTCGTCATAATATCGGATTTAGATGTTAATCCACCCAACTATAACTGAAATGAATATGAAAAAGATTAATTTAACCATTGCCTTTTTACTCTTATTTGGAGCTTTAGGTAACCTGTTTTCCCAGGTCACAGGATATGAAGATGCAAGGCTTATTGCTTTAAAATCATTTGGAGAATTACTTTCGCGTGATTCGAAATCTATAGCAATAAACGATGATTATTATGTTAAACTCATTGACGATCAACCGGTTGTTTATATTTTTACAGAGACCGATGGTGGTTTTGTAATAGTTTCGGGTGAGGAAAGAACTGTTCCGGTTTTGGGCTATTCTGACAATGGTGCACCTTCAATGGACGAGACCGAATGGAATCCCGAATTCGCATATTGGATGCAAATTTATGAAAACCAGATTGTATATCTGAGAGAAAATAATTTGTCAGCTTTACCACAAGCAGAGATTCAAAGATCTAAGTTAATTAATGGAGAGGATATTGGAATAAGGCCAGCTAAAGATGTTGCGCCATTATTGTCAACCACTTGGAATCAGGGTTGTGGATACAATGCACAATGCCCAGTTGATGCTGCTGGTCCTTGTGGTAGGGTTTATACTGGTTGTGTTGCTACAGCAATGGCACAGGTAATTCGCTATATGGAGTATCCTGTAAATGGAACAGGAAACAAGTGCTATTATCATTATGTTTATGGTGACCAATGTGCTGATTTTGCTGCTGCAACTTATGATTATTCAATAATGACAAATGGAAGTGGAAATGCCGAAGTTGCTGAATTGATGTATCACTGCGGGGTATCAGTTAGTATGGGCTATTCTCCTACTGGCTCGGGTGCATATTCGCATAATGTAGTAACTGCATTAAAGGATTATTTTGACTATAAAAATGTGGTAATTCTTAACAAAGGAACTTATACAGATGCAAACTGGAATAGAATACTTCGTAATGAAATAGATAATAATCGTCCGATGTATTATTCTGGCAGTGGTGGCTCAGGCGGTCACGCTTTTGTTTTTGACGGTTATCAGGGGCTCGACTTCTTCCATATCAATTGGGGTTGGGGAGGTTCTTATAATGGCTACTTTTATTGCAACGATCTAACGCCAGGTTCATACAGTTTTAACAATAGTCAGAATGTAATTGTTGGTGCAATACCAGCACCTCTGTTTACTAATCTTGATGTTTCGTCGGCTATTGAGCTAAGTTGTGCAACTCCTTTAGCTCAAAATTTATCAACTGGCGACGATTATATTAATTATTACAAAAACACATATCCACAAACTCCTGGTAAAGAATTGGTTTACTATTTTACTACAACAATGCCAGGCAGAATTAGGGTGAAAATCACAAATAGTACTGATGGTTCATTAAATGCATTTTTACTAAGTCATCCACATCAAGATTCGCTGATTACTTATGGTGCAAATGGTTTTATTCTTGATGATACAAATCCGGGCACCTATTGGCTAGCGATAGAAAGCTCATCTGCTGCAGAACCCACATTTGATATTGAGGTAATTTGTCCTACTATTGATGCTGATTTAATAATTGTAAATGGAAGTGTTTCTCCTCAATATGTGGAATCCGATCAGCCAAATGTAAACTTTTCGTGTAATATAAAAAACATTGGAAATACTGATGCTGGAGCCAATACTATAGAATATTTTATTTCGGACGACGCCGTTTTTAACTTTGGTACAGATGTTTTTATAGGATCTGACGTTGTGCCAGCATTGGCGTCAGGAACATCAGCAAATATCACTACCGTTTTAACAATGCCATCTGGCCTAACTCCTGGCGGTAAAAATATTGTTTATGTGGTAGATAGAGCAAATATTGTGGTGGAATCTGACGATCAAAATGAGTACTTCTCATGGATTACTGTTCCAGATCCCGGACTGCTTGATTGCTCTACTTCTATTAGTATTACTGAAGGCGTATGGTATTATGACAATACACAAACCAACGGTGTTAATAATGTAGAAGATTATTGGCCAGCGACTGATCAAAACGCTCCAGAGATTATTCATAGTTTTATTGCACCATACAGCGGACGAGCAACACTTTATTTGACTGAAAAAGTTCCAGGTGACATGAAAGCAATGGTTTATCCAGTTTGTAACGAAAATACATGGCTTGGTTCAACTTGGTTTGCTAACATTACTGATACGATTGCTACAACTGAGTTTTTTGTTAATGCTGGAACTGAGTACTTTCTCGTTGTTGACTCAAAATTGCCAGTTCAAGGAGCTTATGGTGTAAAAGTTGATTTGCCAGCAGAGTGCCCCGATCCGATTATAGAAATGTGGGGAGATACTACTCTTTGCGATGGAGCAGCATTTCCGAGCTTTTGGACTGCATGGGGATTTCCAAATTATCAATGGTATAAAAATGGGATAGCTCTTCCTAATGAAATCTGGAGTAGTTATTCGCCAACCGAAGCAGGAAGTTATTATGTAGAAATAACAGAAAACGGTTGTACTGGACAGTCTGTCCCAATTAGTGTTACAATGAGTTTTCCACCAGATACTGCACAGATTACAAGTGTTGGTGCTACATCTTTCTGTAACGGAGGTGATGTAACTTTACAAATGACAAATGCGGTTTTATATCCTTTACAATGGACAAAAGATGGTCAAGATATTCTTGGTGAAAACAGCGACACTTATACTGCTACTGAATCGGGTATTTACAGGTTAAATACGATTAATGGCTCATGCACCCTTGCATCTGCTCAGCAAATTGAAGTTGAGGTGGCTGAATTACCTGTGGATATCGGAGAACTTGTTCCTTTTCCTTCCGATACAGCCGAATTCTTTTATAGCTTTAACGAAGATAGCTATGACGATATAAATAATTATCAGTTTTCGTGTTGGAATTTTATTCCTGCTGATGATAGAGATGGAAATTTCTGGCAGGCAAGAGACTTTACCGATGCCGATATCTTTGGATATTCTTCACACTATTATCAACTTCCAAACGAATTTACACATACTCTTTGGTTTAAAACAACAACAACAGAAGGAGGAGCTATATTAACTTTTGTAAATAACCCTTGGGGGCCAACAAATCAGGATGTTCTAGTATATATGTCGGATGATGGAAAAGTGCATTTCTGGATGAGCAATGGCGGAACACCTGCAGAATTATCATCTGTAGATTCATACAACGATGGAGCATGGCACAGTATTCTTGTTACACATGAAGTTGGTATGCTTATGGAAATTGACGGTGGCGACGAATTTCTTCAAATATCAACACCTATTACACACCTTACATTTGATGGTTACTGGACTTTTGCTGGACCAGCAGTTCCTGCAACTGTATCTGCTTTGCCAACATCATTGTATTTTAATGGTCAACTCGATGATCTTTTGTGTATAAATGAGTCAAGATATATTTTGCGCAATTATCTCGATGAGGTGCCCGAGCTAGATGCAGAAGTGCAGGGAATGGATACTATTTGTGGGTTGGGATTAGCATATTTTAATATCTATAACTCTGAAAATGGCATAGAATATCGTGCCTGGAACAACACTCTTTCTGCATGGAATGGAATAGCAGGAACTGGAACTGGAGGTTTAATTTCAATCGGGGGAGATCTCATTAACTCAAGTAGTGATTTTATAATCTATGCAACAGACCCAGTAACAACTTGTGAAACAATTCTTGATACTGTATTTACAATTACAGTTATGCCAGTTTTAACTCCAACTATTTCAATTTCGGGTGATGGCTCAAATCCTTTATGTGCCGGCACAGAAGTTAATTTCACAGCTTTAGTTTCAAATGCAGGTACAAATCCAACAATTGAATGGTACTTTAATGGAGTTGCTCAGGGAGTAAATAATACAAACTTTAGTCATAATTTTGATTTGATTACCGATGATGTGTATGCTATTGCTACTTCAGATTACATTTGTACGGCAGTCCCGTCTGCAACATCGAATACAATTCTTTATACGGTTATTCCTCAGCTTACTCCATCGGTAAGTATTAGCGAATTACCATCAGGAATAGCTTGCACCGAAACAATCGTTGACTTTGCAGCCGTAGCAGTTGATTGTGGAGCTAATCCAGATTATGAATGGTATCTTAATGGAGTTCATGTTGGATTAAATTCCGATTCATATTCGCATGCCGGGTGGATAGATGGCGATGAAGTTTATGCTCTTGTAATACCAGATTATGTGTGCTCATCATCTCCAAGTGCTCAGTCTAACACAATTACAATAAGCGTGTCAACTCCTCCAGTTGCAGATTATGAAATAATTAGCGGTGGATATTGCCTTGGTGAAGATATTTGCTTTGAGTATTCTGGCGAAACTGCTGGTCTTGACCATGTAGAATGGGAAATAAACGATGGTGGAACTCCTGCAAGCTTTAGTGGTGAAGGGCCACATTGTTACACTCCAACTACAAGCGTTATTGATATTATCGTATATGCTTATGATGCATACGGGTGTAATGATACCGCATTGTTCTTTGCTCCAATTCTTTCTGGTAGTATAACTCCATCTGTGTCAATTGTTAGTTCGCAGTCAGCCGCTGTTTGTGAATACGAGACAATTGGGTACACTGCGACTCCAATTAATTGTGGTTTCGACCCTGTTTATCAGTGGTACAGAAATGGTGTGCCAGTAGGAACAAACTCAAATGAATATCACGACAATTATTTTCTTGATAATGAAGAAGTTTGGGTTGTGGTTACCAACGATATCTCATGTGCAACAAGTTCAACTGCCGAATCTAATCATTTGTTTACTGACATTTCTTTTGCACCAACCGCGAGTTTGACTGTAAGCGGTACAAACTGTATTGGCGAGCAGATTTGCCTCTATTACAATGGCGGGTTTGCCGATTTAACTAATATTGAATGGGAAATATGGGATGGCGCAATGCTTTATTTTAGTGGTGTTGGCCCACATTGTTTTACTCCCGTAACCATAAATCCACAGATAACTGTTTTTTCATATAACAGTCTGGGATGCAGCGATTCTGCCACAACCATACTTGCCATGACAGGAACTCCGCCAGAGCTAAATATTTACGACACTATTTATCATTGTCCTCAGTCTTTTGCTAGCTTTAGTGCTCCCGATACTTACGAGTCATATAGCTGGTCGAATGGTCTAAGTACTAATTATTTCCATACACTTATAGATGGTTTATATTATCTTACAGTATCAAATAGTAGTGGATGCATTGATGTTGATTCACTACTAGTAGTAGGTTATCCTGATAATGGATTTAACTGGCCAGAAGATACGACTGTTTGCATAGACGCAACTTTAATTCTTAATACTGAGTACCCGTACAATTCATATCATTGGTTTGTAGGCACTTTACACGAGTATTTTGTCGATGAGATATCTGTTGTTTACGAAGGTGTGAATCCTATAGAAGTTGCACTTTATGCCGAGGACGAAAACTGCCAGTATGTTGACACAATGAATGTACATTTCGAAACATGTGAATATGTTGATATTGCAGAAACAGTAAATATTAATGTATTTCCAAATCCAACATATAGTATTCTTAATTTCGAAGCAGAAGCAACAATCGAAAATCTCATCATCTTCGACATGACAGGTAAAGTATTATTTGTTTCGGACTATGAGAATCGAATTATTACTGTTGATGTAAAAAATTGGGCTGCTGGCGAATACTATTACTCGCTAACAACCACTGGAAATATTTCTATTAAGTCAAAATTTATTAAATTGTAGGAGTTAGAGGATTGAGTCGCAACAGCCGTTGGGGAAACCTGGCGGCTGTTGTTTTGTTTTTTTATGTAAAGAAACATGAGTAATGTCTGATTATTACTTTTTTTCGCCGTCTGAAGACACTCGCCTAGTAATTTTTGACAGTTACCTATTAATTTTACCAGTAGTTTGCCTATTAATTTTTACAGTGATTTACTGTAAAAATTAATAGGTAAATTGTCGAATTTACTGGTATAATTAATAGTTTTTCTTTTGAAAATATATATAATTTCTTCAAAAATTCAGTTTTAAAGCCTTGCAAACAAAAGCATTTTAATAATATTAGATAAGAACAGGCAATTATTCCATTTATAAAATAAATTTGGTTATATAAAATCTTTTATATCTTTGGGATGTTAATAAAAGGAAAAAGTTACACCAAAAACCAAAACATTATGAGCACAAAAAATTTCAAGTTTATCTTATTAGGTATTTTGCTTTGTTTACCTTACTATTTTGTTGGGCAAACAATTACAGTAAATAAGCAATTTAGTCACGACACTGTAGTGAGTATTGATAATTATTTTAAAGGAAAATGCAGCAAGGCAGAATTTAATGGGACTATCGTTTTACATTCTGACACTAGCGTAGTTAGAATTATGATGACTGACACGCAGGGTAAAAAATGGCTTGTAGCAGAGGCATATCCTTTGATTGCAACTGATACAATTGTAACAATGTTAAGATCGTGCGAAGAAACGAAATATCTAGCATATAATACCAATCCTGTAAATCTGGAAATATACATGACCAATGCCTCTTGTAGTATTACAACTATAATCTTTGCCAATGCAATAAATCTTAATTATGTAGCTATGGCTAAAACACAAAAGCTTAATGTAGAAAATCAGAAGGTTATAAAGATGAATGCTAATTTGGAGGAAAAGGAAATGTTGTGGCGAGCTGCTCTATCAGACGAAGTGCTCATAAAGTATTCAACAAGAGCGGCAATCGAAGATAGTTATAAAGGAAATATTAATGGATATTGGTATTATAATGGTGGTTATTATTGCGATTACAGTACTTATTAAGAATTTGCATTGGAGTCAAAAATTATGAGAAGTAATGATACATTGCCTAATGTACAAACTCATAGTTTCGATTGGAGAACTGCACATGATGCAGATATTCCAAGCTCACCGTATTTTGATGGCAATCCAGATTATACATATGTGTGGACAGACGGAGTAATTACAGATACAATTTTTGAGTATGGTAACGGATGGATGACAAGTACTAAATCACAGGAGAGTTGGGCAGCTACATGCCCCAATGGATGCTATTTGTTTGCTTTTACGGCACCACTCGAAGCAATCATGAACTTGTATTATAATCAACATCTTGAGTATGATATTTCGGAGCAGCACATTATGGATTGTTTGAGTTCATGTGGAAATTGTTTACCTGGGGCAGGTGGCAGTTACTATTGTTTAGCAAGTCAGGCAAATGTCACAAAGCACAAATTGATAAATGAGTCAGCTTATCCTTGGAGGAGAAATTTTTCAGGAAGCTGTATGGATACTGCAGTTACAACTTTCGAAATTACCAAAGTCCAAGGGCAGCTTATAAGTTTGGACGAGAATACTATTAAAAGAACTTTAATTAAAAAAGGCCCATTAAGTGCATGTCCTCGTAGTGGTCATGCCTGCACATTAACAGGATTTAAACTTATACAAGCTGGTGATACACTAAGAACAAACGGTGGCTGGGGTTATGAAACACCATATTCACATCCTGATACTCTTATTATTCCTGAAGGTCATCTACTAGTTGGCAGAACCGCATGGATTTTTAAAGAGAATATTGGTTCTCTATTTGGAGAAAGAGGTTATGTTATGATCGTTGGAAAAATAGGAACTTTTACAGATATAGATACTGTAGAACGTCCATTCTTTTACAAAACACCATTAACAGATTCGCTAAATCTATCTCTTACTCCCGAGTTTCACGATTATGATGGTGATGGGTATTATTATTGGGGCATTGGGCCGAAACCTGCAGCTTGCCCTGGGCCTGCCGAGGAAGATTGCAATGATAACGATCCTTTCAGATTGTTTTACGATGAAAATCTGTTTTGTACTTATGATTGCGATTCTATTTCGCAGTTAATCTCTAACGATCCAATAACTGTAAATAACGACACAACTATTTATGGGCATATTTTAACGCGCCCTATTGTTGTAAATAACAATTCTACTCTGACCTTAACAGGTGAATTTCAATGTACTGAAAATGTTTACATTTTGTCTTATATCGGTTCTACCATAAATGTATCTGGCGCTTCATTTATTGCTACATGTGGGGAGAATTGGCAGGGATTTAGAGTGTTCTCAAATCTTGATCCATCGTTATATGGAGGAGTCACAGGAAGATCTTTGCTATTAGTAAAAAGGAGCACAATTGAAGATGCTGTTTATGCGATTGCAGGAGATGCGGGCGCAATAATCAGAGCAAATAATTCCTCATTTATTAACAATGAAATAGATGTACTTATTGAACCATGGTATCTCTCAGCATATTATTCACAAGTGAGCAATAACAATACCTCCGAATTTATTAATTGTAATTTTAAAACACCAACGAATCTTCATAATTTGGGATGTGATGAAAATATACGCTTAAGATATTGTAAAGACGTGGAATTTAATAATTGTAGTTTTGTTGATGAGGGCGTTGCTGGCCAAAGTTTTTATTCTGAAAACAGGATAGCTATAAATGCCTACAAAGTAGGTTTCACATGCGAAAAAGGCTATTTCGACAATTTAGGATCGGGAATAAGATGTACAAATTCTTTATACCTGCCAGTTAATATTAATGAAAACGAATTCTATGAAACACATTATAATATTTACCTATCACAAACACATGGAGCGGAGATAACTAAAAACAAGATTGAGTTCAACCCTGTTACTTGTGACGAAACTGATGCCGAAATATTGCCTTATGGAATTTATCTTGATCAATGCCACGATTACCATGTTGAGGCAGATACAATTAAAATGAGAAGCTCTATAGGTTCTATCCATCCCGGCTGGAGCGATTATATAAGCGGTATCGTAGTTAACGACAGCTACAATTCAAACGAGCAGATTTATCGTAATAAAATTGTTGGTATGGCCGTTGGAACTCAGGCTGTAGGGCTCAATAGAAATAGCGCATTCCCACAACTAGGGGTTAAAATTCTTTGCAACGATTATTCTCGTAATATTACAGATATTTTTGTAACCAATAACCTTACCAACCCATATCCTCCTGGTTCGCCGATAGGTATTGCTCAGGTACAGGGTAGCCTTACCGAACCTGCTGGTAACTTTTTTACAAAAGCATCTGATTTTAGTACCTCACCACCATACAAAGCTGTTCCCGTCTGGTCCAATATTATTAACGATGTTCAGAATTTTAATGTTAACTATTACCACCACGACCCAACAACAAATAACAGAGTTTACCCTGATACTGTTTATAATGTGAATAGAATCGAAACAACAATTCCCATTGATACAACAAGTTGTCCAGATAATACTGACACCAACGTAGGGGATACTATAATAATATTACCAGAATTAAGAACATTAAGCCTCCAGATAGAAGAAGTATCCGAAACACTTGAAAGTCTTACCGATGGGGGCAATACCCAGCTTACTGTTGCCGAAATTATTATGGCAGACGACAATACTGCATGGCAAACCTATCTTTCACTTATGGATAAGTCACCATACCTGAGTGATGAATCTTTGAAAGAAATTGCAAAAAAAGACGATGGATTAACGGCTCCTATGGTAAGGGATATTTTAGTTGCCAATCCGCAGGCGGCAAAAAATGCAGAAATTTCAACTTTACTTGATGAGAGAATAGACGAGCTTCCACAATACATGCTAGATCAAATTGCAGCAGGAATGACTGAGATTTCGCCAAAAGAATATCTCGAACTTCAGAAATCACATTTAATAAAAGAGTATTCAAGAAAAAGCTCTGCTCTTTTAAGGCAATATATCAGGAATCCGGACTTATACAATGCCGCTGATGTGGAAGACATCCTTAATATAAATCCAGATGCGGTTTCTACCATAAAGTTAGCTGAGTATTATGCTTCGCAAAGCAACTATTCTGGGGCAACAGACGTTTTGAACAGTATAAACACAACAAACGCTATGTTGCAAAACGAAATAGATAATCTTTCCGGCTTGTTTGAGCTTATGCAAACCATTGAATCGGATACTTTAACTATTGATGAAGAAAAGCTAAGTGAGCTAAGATATTATGAATCGGAGAGTGGTATCGCTGGAGCGTATGCTAGAGGATTATTAACTTATTCTGGTCAAATTGATTATCAAGAGCCGATTTTCTTACCTGAAATTATGTTGCTAAGAAAATCAGATATGAGTAAAGTTTCAGAAACAGAGAATTCTTATTTAAAAGTTTACCCCAACCCAGCCAAAGATTTTGTTAGCATAGAATATAAATTAACTGATGAGATTGTTAACCCTGTGATAAAAATTATTTCCATGCACGGTCAGATAATAAAATACCAGAAAATAGTAAACAAACAAGATATTATCATTTTTGAAATAAAAGATTTGACTCAGGGTAATTATTTTGTATCTTTGGAAGATGATGGTATTAAAATCGAAAGCACAATTCTTACAGTTGTAAAATAAAACAAATATGATAAAACCTTTCCTGATATTGAGTTTAATATTGACAAGTTCGGTAATATTCGCGCAGGAAAGGTTTTATTATTTGTATGATGGATGGTCAATTTTAAAGATATTAAATATTAATAACGAGTATTTAAGTTTTGGAAATATTGGTCACCCTACCACAGATGCAAGTAATCCATGTTTTAATTTTGTTCAACAAGACGGAACGTTAATTACATCTATAGAGCATCTTGATACAACAGATGGGTATGGTTTTCCTGGTAAAAGACCCTGTCTGTTGCAATCAGACACATTGTACATTGTTGGCTCAGAAGTAGATTACTCAAAATCTTATACTTTGAAAAGAAAGTTGCTTGTATTTGAAACTACTAATATGACTTTACAAAGAGTAGTAGATTATTCAAATATTTATAGTGGACTGGGCTATATGTATATAATTGATACTACTGAAAATGGGTTTGTATTTGCAGTAAATTACTCGTACGATGCGACAAACTCGTACTTACTTTTATTAAAAACAAATCAAAGTGGGGACACATTGGCTACAAAAACCTATAATTTTTTTCCAACAAACAGTACAAGAAGAAGAGTTTTTCCAACACAACTCCTCAAGCTCCCCGATGGCGGTTACATTTTAAGTTGCGAGGATGAGATAGGGCAATATATGTATCAGCAACAAAGAGCTTGGTTTTTAAGATTAGATAGTCAGGGCAACGAATTGTGGCGGCGGGCAACTTCAACACAGGACACCATGTGTTACAGACCTTTTGCTTTTCTTACACAAAACAATGATTATATTATTACATGGAGCGATCCATTTCTATATGAAGAAGTTGTTAATCCAAGCCTGACTATATGGCTTGCAAGAATGAGTGACAATGGTATTATCTCAAACAGGCATAAAATAAGTGATGACATCGCAGGTTTTCCTATTAAAATGTTCTATGTAAACGATTATCATCAGGATAGTTACGGAAATATTTTCATTATGGGAGAAATGACATATCCCTACAACGGATTTCTAATAAAAATAAACCCACAAGGAAATGCTGTTTGGTTCAGAGAATATGAGTGTTTTCCTGAGAATGATGCCGAAGGGGATTGGACAAAACTCTACGGGTTAACTCCGACTCCAGATGGCGGTTTTATTATGGGAGGTGAGTACATGAGTCCAAACAGCACCATGTTCCCCGGCGGCATTCAAAAAGGGCTTGCAATAAAGGTTGATTCGTGCGGCTGCCTTGAAGAGAACTGTAACCCACTTTGCAATGTGAGTATTGACCAGCAATTTATTAATGCACAAAATGCACAAATATATCCAAATCCGGCAACAGATTTGGTAAACTTAGAATTAGTTACTTTTGCAAAAACCGTAAACGTTCAGGTATTTGATGCCGAAGGTTGTTTATGGATAAATACTATTGAGAATAGTGAACTTAGCAACCCCGTAAAGCTTAGCCTCGACGTTTCGGGGCTGGCTGCGGGCTATTATTCGGTCAATATTTGGGCTGATGGTAAATTGTTTACGGGGAAGTTTGTGAAGGTGAGGGAATAATATGATAAATTTGATTTTTAGAAATCTAATTTTTGAAAAATAAAATAGTGAAATACAATGAAAAAACTTTTCTTTTTTATTTTCGCAATAATTCTACCCACATATGCAATACAAGCTCAAACGCTTATAGCGACATCAAATCATCCCGATGCCACAGCAAACCACAATCAACGTAAAATCGTACGTGATACCGCTGATAATATGTTCGTGGTATTTCAGGATATTGACCTAGAAGATACTGTTATTAAAGGAGTCTATCTTATTCAGAATCTCGGGCTCTGGAATGAACCTTTTGTTATTTGTCAAGGGAAAAATCCAACACTAGCTATAAGTGCCGACTGTAAAATATATCTTATTTATGAAACTAATGGAAGTATCAGTTCAATTGCCTATAAGAGTAGTTATAACTTTATAGATTGGACAGAACCATTTGTTTTAAGTGAGTCTGGCATATTATGTTCATCACCAGTTGCAGATATTGATTCGTCAGGAACTGTTAATGTTTTGTGGGTAAATAAGATAAATAATGAAAGAGATTTAGGCTATGCCCGAATTCAGAATGATATTGCTCAAAGCTTTGAGTTTAACGACTTTTGGACTTTGGGTGATATTGCTGTTGCTAATCATTTGCAATATTTTAACAACAAACTGTATTTCACAATGGATCTATCTGAAAGCGGTATGGGAAATTTAACAGAGATCTATTATAGCGATGACAATATGAATAGTTACGAAGCAGTTGATTTTGTAAATGGCACAAAACCTACTCTAACCTATAATACCCGTTATTATGATTATTCTGAATGGGATGCTTATCCTGTTGTAATGTTTCAAGTTGAAAACGGAGATCTTTATAATCACCGGACAGATGATGAGCCAGATTTGAGTGACGGAGTTTTAATGCAAGCCGGACCAATTGAATATTTTTGTATTGATGACATTGCACCACCTTTAGGTTATGCTTTTTTATTTGTCAAAAATTCAAATCTATATCAGGCTTTTTCATTTGATATTAATGCTTGGTTTCAAAATGGGAAATCAGATATTCCCATCATTGATACGATAGAAGGTCCAATTACGAACCCATCAATAGCCTATAAGCAATTCAGGTTTAATACAGTTGATTACATCTGGACAAAGCAAAATGGGGAATTGTATGAGATCTATTATAAACACAATTGTAAGTACTTTGACTTTTCTAACAATCCCGATGTTAATCCTGCTCTTAAAGGAGTCATAGCATCGCCAAATCCATTTACTGATAATGTATTAATAGATTTTACTTCAATAAAAACTGCTAACATCACCAATATTACAATTTTCGACTCGAAAGGAGACTTGATTTATAAGACATCAACCGATCAAAACTGTTTTTTGTGGAATGCCTCCGACAATTCTGGGAATATTGTAAAATCAGGTTATTACATAATACTGACAGAAAATAGTGGCAATAAAGTTGCCGGAAGAGTCTTGAAATTGTAAATGTTTTGTTTCTCTTGGCTCATGTATCGTTTCTGCCACAATTCTGTTAATCTTCTGTTAATCATGATGTTTTTTTAAGTTTCAATTAAAACTTTTTCTATTTTTATCACCTTAATAAAAACTAAGCAATATGAAAAAAATTCTGATTTTATTTTTAGGTGTAATTTTACTTGCAGGTTGTGCTGTGAAAAAGACAACTACAAGCACTGCAGATAATAAAGTTATTACAAAAACAGCCCAAGATAAGAATGGGTTTAGCTACGAGTATGTTGAGGGCGATCCAACCAAAACAAGAGTTTATACATTGGAAAATGGTTTGAAGATTTATCTTACAGTGGATAACCAACAGCCACGAATTCAAACTTATATCGCAGTTAGAGCCGGTGCGAAAAATGATCCACGCCAAACTACTGGGCTCGCTCATTATTTTGAACACATGATGTTTAAAGGTACAGGCAAAATCGGAACTATGGAGTGGGAAAAGGAGAAAGTTGTGATAGCCGAAATTTCTAATTTGTTCGAGAAAAGAAGTCTAACAGATGATCCTGCCGAAAAAGAGAGACTTTATGCTCAGATTGACAGTCTTTCACAAATAGCATCTACTTATGCAATTGCAAATGAATATGACAAAATATGTTCATTGATAGGAGCAACAAACACAAATGCTTGGACATCTTATGAGGAGACTGTTTATGTCAACGAGATTCCATCAAACGAACTCGATAGGTGGCTGATGACCGAACGTGAGAGATTCGAAAATCTCGTTTTACGTCTTTTTCATACCGAACTTGAGACTGTTTTTGAAGAATTTAATATGAGCCAAGATAAAGATGCTCGTAAAGGTAGTTTCAAAATCATGTCTACTTTATTTCAAAATCATCCCTATGGTGTTTCTGTGCTTGGTAAAGCTGAGCATCTAAAAAATCCATCAATGGAGAATATCATGAAATTTAAAAAAGACTATTATGTTCCAAACAATATGGCAATTTGTCTTTCGGGCGATATGGATATGGAAGCCACAGTTGTACTTATAAACAAATATTGGGGAAGCATGAAGTCAAATCCTGCTGTACCAGAGTTTAAATATCAGGAAGAAACCCCACGTACTAAGGTTGAGAAAATCGAGGTTTTGGGTCCAGAACGCGAATATGTATCAATTGCGTATCGTACTCCTGGAAATAAAACAAAAGAAGCCAAATGTCTAAATTTAATTTCTGAACTTCTTTCGAACGGTAAAGCTGGTTTGATGGACTTAAACCTTGTAAAAAAACAAAAAACAATGTCTGCTTATGCCTATGAATCGCCAATGAATGATTATGGTATTTTTCAAATGGGCGGCACACCACGCGAAGGACAGACACTCGAAGAAGTAGAAGCTCTTTTGTTAGCAGAACTTGATAAAATTAAAAAAGGTGAGTTTGACGAATGGCTGCTCGAAGCAATTATTAATGATATGAAATTAAGCAGAATACGCGAGATTGAAGATCAAAGAATAGCTTATTCGTTTGTAGATATGTTTATTAGTGGAGAACCTTGGGAAAATTGGGTTAACCAAATCGCTGAGTATGAAGCCATTACAAAGAAAGAACTTGTAGCTTTTGCTAATGAGTTTTTTGTAGAAAATTATGTAGTAGTGTACAAACGTAAAGGTGTTGATGAAAACGTATTTCATATCGAAAAGCCAAAACTTACCCCACTAAGCATAAATAGAAATACGGAATCAGAATTTGTAAAACATCTTAAAGAGATAGAACCATCTGCTATTAGTCCAGTATTTGTTGATTTTAAATCAAAAATTTATACCGAAGAACCTGCAAAAGGTCTTGAGTTCAATTATATTAAGAACGAATCTAATGAAACATTCAGCTTATACTACATATTTGATATGGGCAGGAAGCACAATAAAAATTTGCCTATCGCTGTCAATTATCTCAAATATTTAGGAACAAATAGTAAAACTCTCGATGATCTACAAAAAGAGTGGTATCGTTTAGGCATAGATTTTAATGTGTCAACAGGAGAAGATAAATGTTATGTTTATATCAGTGGACTTGATGAAAATTTAGAGCCTGCGATGAAGCTTATGGAAGATATCTTTGCAAATGTAAAATCGGACCAAGCTGTTTATGACCAATATGTAAATGGTATTGTTAAAGGAAGAAACAATAGCAAACTTGATAAGAATACAATCTTGTGGAGTGGACTTTATAATTATTCGCTTTATGGAGAAAAATCTTCATTTACAGATATCGTCCCAGAGAAGGATTTAAGAAGTATGAATCCTGAGGATTTAACAAATTTGATTAAGGATTTACTTAATTACCAGCATAAGGTTTTTTATTATGGACCTAGAGAATCGGCTAAAGTTGTTGAGCTTTTAAAGGTAAATCACAATATGTCGGGAAATTACAAAACAATTCCAGAACCTACAAAGTATGTTGAACAGGAATTCGAAAAACCTGAAATACTGTTTGTAAACTATGATATGGTGCAGGCAATGATAGCTGTTGTTTCGAAAGATGTAAAATTTGATACTAAACTTATGCCTTCTGCTGCAATGTTTAATGAATATTACGGTGGATCAATGTCGAGTATTGTTTTTCAGGAAATACGTGAATCTAAAGGTTTAGCATATTCTTGTTCGGCAGGATATCGTCAGGCAAATGAGCTTGGAAAGTCGAACTATGTTACAGGATTTTTAAGTACTCAGCCCGACAAGATGAAAGATGCTCTCGATGCTTTAACCGGATTGTTGAATGAACTTGCACAAAGTGATGAGGCATTTGCCAACTCAAAAGATGCTTTAATCAAACAAATGAACACAGCCAGAATTATAAAAGAAGATATCTTCTGGACTAACGAAAACAATAAAAAAATCGGAATAGATTACGATATCCGTAAGACTATTTATGATAATGTTCAGACCTACTCGCTTGCAGATGTAAACAAATTCTTTGATCAGCACATAAAGGGAAAGAATTACGATATTTTAATTGTTGGAAATAAATCGAAAATTGATTTTGAGCTTTTGAAAAAATACGGGAATGTTAAAGAATTAACGCTAGAACAGATTTTTAATTACTAAGCGTTGAAAATTTTTGAGGAAAGGAGGCTAATACGAGGTATGGCCTCCTTTTTTATTTTAATGATTCAAGTTTTTAAACAAATTTTTAATTTATTTGTTTTGCTATCTTAAATTTTGTTACTTTTGTAACTCTCAAAACTATGTTTAACTAAAAAAATTAAAGTATGAAAACAGCAAAAATTTTATTGGCATTATTCGCCGCAGTAGTTATTTTTAACAGTTGTAAAGAAGAATTCGCAGCTCCAACTATCACTTGGACTCCTGATGATTTATCACATTTTGTGATTTTTGAAGATGAAACTACTTTCAACAAAACTCTTAATATTACCTTTGCAGCAGAAGCAGGTATCAGTGAAATCGTAATTTGGAAGCATGTTTATAAAGGAATTGACATGGAATCAGAAATTTTAGATGCTCCAACAGGATATGATGCATTAACAACTTTTGATTATGAATTTACTACAGCAAACTTAGCTGCTGATTTTGCAGGTGGAGTAACTAAAATAGTTTATGAATTCGAAGTAACTGACGGTGCTGAAGTTCCACAAACTGAAACTAAAGAATATACTTTCTTTGTTGACGAAGTTTATACTGTTACACTAGAAGTAGAAGATGAGCAAGGTGTTGCAATTCTTGATGCTACAGTAACTTTCGACGGTGTTGAAAAAACTGCTGCTCCTTACGTTTTCGAATATATTGCTGAAGGTACTTACGAATATACAGTAGCTAAAGCTGGTTACACTACCGTTACAGTTAGCGACTTTGCAATGGCTGCAAACGACACAACAGTTGCTGTTGAGTTAATATTGGAACTTTCTGCTTGGAGTAGCGATCAAATGATTTCTATGCAACCAACTTATGCAACTTATCATGGTACTGCTGTAACTACAAACGAAAACACAACTATTGGTTTCAAATACACAACAAATAATGGTGGAGGAACTGCAGCAGTTGTTACTAAAACTACAAATTGTGATGGTTGGGTTGAAGTATTAAATGATGACTATACAACAGTAGCTCAACTCGAAGCAGCTTATGCAGCTGGTACTGTAATTACAACTGCAGACCTCGCTTTTGATTATGAAGCAAAAGTTTTTGCTGCAAGATATTTTATATCTAAAGTAGGAACTGAGTATATGCTTGTTAAATATGTTGCTGGAGTTGTTTGTCCAAGTAACCATGCTGGTACAACTGGAAACTTTGGTAATGTTTTAGTATTCGAATACAAAAACTAATCATTAAAGATTTTATAGAAAGAGCTGCATCTGATGATGCGGCTCTTTTTTTGTCTAGTACAACTGCTATTAATTGCGAAATGTGGCTGGTATAGTAAACAGCTATGGCGAAATAAGCATAAAGTGATACAGTTTAGCAAATCTTAAAATATTATACAAATTGTCCCTATTTTGAAAAATAAAAAATAATATATAACTATGTTATTTTGCAGTTGTTTTAGGGCAATCTGAATGTCTATGGAAGAATGCAAAATTAAACAAATTAGCAGAACAAAGTTCTGAATATCCGTCGTTGCGACGCGGGCAGGCCTTGGAAAAACGGCGAGCCAGCCCGGGCCTTGTGAACGGACAAGCATTTAGAACTGTAGCCAGCCGACATGTCGTTTAAAATTAAAGCATTAAAAGGCCAAG